>DALZRX010000149.1:0-8784 GCA_032015805.1 Achromobacter sp. | reverse complement strand
GCCTCGGCACGCGTGACGAGCGCTTCGATCTCGGCGTCCTTGGCCTGCCACTGCTGGCCGAGCCATTGGTGGAACGTGGTGCGAAAGGCCTTGTCGCGCGAGTAATCGGCCTCGCAGAAGGCCGGCGGCACGGGCAACTGCCGCATGCGCACCGCCACCTGTCCTGCGCGCCCGCAGGCAAAATCCCAGAAGCTGGGCGTACCGCCCGGATAGGCAATGGTGACGTCGAGCATCGAACGGAACCGCGCCCCCATGGCATTCAGCGATACCGCCAGCCCGCCCGACTTCGGCTTGAGCAGGTGGCGGTATGGCGAGCCCTGCGCAACGCGCTTGGCTTCGCTGAAGCGCGTGCCTTCGGCAAACACCATCACGCTGGTGGGCACCAGCGAAAACTTGGCGCAGGCGCGGCGCGCGGCCTCCTGGTCCTGGCGTCCGAGGTCCGGATTCTTGCGCAAGGCGGCCTTGCCGTGCCGTTTCATGAAGGGAAAGTCCAGCGCCCACCACGCCAGTCCGATGACGGGGACATAGATGAGCTGCTGCTTGAGGAAGAACTTGAGCAGCGGGATGCGCCGGTTCAGTGAATACTGCAACACGAAGATGTCGACCCACGACTGGTGATTGCAATTGACCAGATACCAATCGGCATAACGCAGGTCCTTGTTGCCCTGGATGTCCCAAGCCTGGGGCTGGATGCGCGCAAACCAGCCGGTATTGCACGACACCCACGCCGTGGCGATGCCATTTAGGATCGGATCGATACGACGCCTGACCGCAGCAAAAGGCAGCGCCAGCTTCAGGAGCGAGACCGGGAACAGCAGCAGGCACCAGAACAGCGTGTTCGCGGCCAGCCAAAGGGAGCTGAGGACGCCGGTGATCCATGCCAGGCGGCCCCGCGGCACCGGTATCGTGAGCCGGCGGCGCGGGCGGGGGACGGCATCCTGGGCGGTGGATAGCGCCGGGGGCACGGCGCGGGAGGCTCCCGAGGAGGGGTTCGGCGTTGTCATGGCCGCCAGTGTGCTATTGGCCCACGGAAAGCGGCTTGCGCAGAATCAAGGCCCTCGGCCGAGGTCGGCGCCGTTGAAATTCTTCGAAACATCAGGGCAGCCTGTACTTTTCTTGCCGGTAAGCCCAGCTTGCCCATAGCGCATGCGCCAGCGCCTCCTGCGTCAACGCGGGGTCCGCCGGCTCGACGGGCGCATAGGTTTCATCCTGCCCCACCGGCGCTGCCTCGTAGCGGAACTGCCGCGGCGCCTTGGAGGGTTCCAGCACCAGTAGCTGGTCGCCCTGCAGATAGCCGAAATTGTCCGCGTACTGCATCATCGCGCGGTTCGGATCGCGCTGCGTGAGGTCCGCGCCCAGCATGGGATTCACGTTGTCCAGGCCGATCAAGGACAGCAGCGTCGGGGCCATGTCGATCTGGCTGACCAGGCGATCGTCCTGCCGGGGCGCGATACCCGCGCCGAGGATCAACGCGGGAACCTGGAAGTGCCGCACCGGCACGGGAATGGAACCGTAGACGCGCGAGTCGTGGTCGGCGATGACGAGAAATACCGTGTTATCCCAGTACGGCGCCTGGCGCGCCTTGTCGAAGAACTGGCCCAACGCCCAGTCCGCATAACGCACCGTGTTATCGACCGTGGCCGGATCGCCCTCGGGCTGGATCCGTCCGGGCGGGTACTCCCAAGGCGAGTGGTTGGTCACCGAGAACGCCAGCGTGAACACCGGCTTGTCGCCATCGGCACGCAACAGACGGTCCACCTGATTGAACATGTCTTCGTCCGACGCGCCCCAGGAGCCTTCGAAGACGGTGTCCACGAACTTGGGACGGTCCACGATCTCGTCAAAGCCGTTGCCCAGGAAAAAGGCGCGCATGTTGTCGAAGTGCGATTCGCCGCCATACACGAAGCGCGAGTGATAGCCACGCTTGCCCAGCAGCTGCGCCAGCGTGAAAAAGCTTGTCTGCGAACGCGGCAGCTTGACCACGGCATCCGCCACGCTGGGCAGGAAGCCGGCGGTCACTGCTTCGATGCCACGCACCGAGCGCGTGCCGGTTGCGTAGGCGCGGTGGAACATCCAGCCCTCTTTGCTCAGCCGGTCGATGTTCGGCGTGAGGTCGCGGCCGCCCAGGCTGCCCACGTACTGCGCGCCCAGGCTTTCCTGCAGGATGATCACCACGTTCAGCGGCTTGTCCCGCCGCACGGTCGCCTTCTGTTCATGCAGGCTGGGCAGGTTGGCGTCCATGGGCGCGCCCGACATGCCGGCCTTCTCGCGGACGATGGCGTTCATCTCGTCCACCGCCATCTTGGGATACATCGCGGCCGACGACCGCTCATCCTGCATGCGATACGCCGCGTCGAACACGCTGTACAACGAATTGAGCGCCAATGCGTTCACCATGGCGTCCGAACTGAACGCCACCTTTGCGGGATTGAGAGGCCGGTGTTCGAGCGTGCCCCGCGCGCCCAGAAAAACCAGCGCAAGGATCACGAAGGACGCGAGGGGCCGCTTCCACCACGCCATGAAGGGGTCGCGCGTGCGCGTCGGGAAAAGCCTGAACGCAAGCCAGGCCGCGAGGACAAGCACCACAAAGGCGGCGAGCAGCACCCCCTTGTAGCCCTGCCACAGCATCGAGCCCACTTCCTTCGGATTGAGAAGGTAGATGAAGTAGAGGCGGTTGGGTCGCGTGTCGTATTCCGCGATGAATTGCGGGGTGGAGACTTCAAGCAGCACATACAGCATCCACCAGACGCGGAACCACCACGCGGTGATGCGCGCGGCAAGCGGCCGATGCCCGAACCACGGCGAGAACACCGCCGGCAGCGCGATCACCATGGACAGCAGGCACACGTCGATGCGCAGTCCGCCCAACATGAGCGGCCAGAGGCCGCCGGCAGCCTCCACGCGATCCCACATCCAGAAGGCCAGCCCCAGCCGCGACAGCGTGAGCAGCGCCAGGACGGCAATAATGAATCGAAGTGTCAGGCGACGCATGCCGAGACCCTCCGCGCGCGGAAAAACGCCTGTCGAGATGAAAAAAGAATACTGCCGTGTGTGCCGCGCAGAACCATGCTGCCTCGATGACCAAAAAAGAACCGCGCAAGAGTAACGCGGTTTCGAATTTCATCGATTGTGCAGCGACCGGTTTAAACGTTGTACGACATCAGACGTGACGTACACGACCGACGGCGCGGGCTATTGCGCCCGGCGCAGGCGCTCGCGGCTGTTGCTCAGATGCGTGCGCATGGCCGCGCGGGCGGCCTCGGGATCCTGGCGCGTGATTGCGCTGTAGATGTCTTCGTGTTCCAGATTGACGCGCGCCAGATAGGCCGCGCGGTCTTCGTGCGCGAACTTGGCGGAATTGATGCGGGTACGGGGAATGATGGCCGACCCAAGATGCGCCATGAGGTCCGCGAAGTAGCGGTTGTCGGTGGACTGCGCCACCAGCAGGTGGAAATGGAAATCCGGCGTGATCGTGTCGCCGCCGACGTCCAACGCCTGCTTGAAGACATCGAGCGCCCGGCGCATGTCCTGCAATTGCACTTCGGTGCGGCGGATGGCGGCCAGGCCGGCAGCCTCGCTTTCCAGGCAGATCCGCAGCTCCAGCAGGACCAGCACGTCGCGCACCGTGGCGATATCGGCCGGGTCCACGCGGAAGTCGCCGCCGCCGCTGGGCTCCAGCGCATACGTGCCCACGCCGTGATGCGTTTCAACCAGGCCCGACGCCTGCAGACGCGACAGCGCCTCGCGCACCACCGTGCGGCTTACGCCGAACTGACGCATGATGGCCGACTCGGTGGGCAGCTTGTCGCCAGGACGGATTTCGCCGCTGCGGATGCGTTCGGAAATGCTTTCCACCAGGCCTTGCGCCAGGTTGCGAGGACGACGCTGCGGCAAGACAGGGGTATCGACAGGAGCGTTCATCAGGGATTATCCGGAAGCGGTTGCGCAGCGCTTGACGCTGAAAAATGGCGTTCATTATACTTTGCGACAGTTGTACGATAACGTACCAGACAAGTCCACTCCACCGCGCCATTCACAGAGCGTTGCGTCATGAGCCGAGCTGTCAACAACATGCCTGCATCCCCCCGCTGTCATCGTTTGTTATTGACCGGCGCCGCCGGCAACCTGGGCCTGGTACTGCGTCCCCGATTGAAAGCCCATGCGGACATCCTGCGCGTCTCCGACGTGGCGGCGATGGCCCCGGCAGAAGCGGGCGAAGAGGTCGTCCCCTGCAATCTGGCCGACGCCCCCGCCGTGTCAGAACTGGTGCGCGGGGTGGACGCCATCGTGCATCTGGGCGGCGTGTCGGTGGAACGACCCTTCGAAGAAATTCTTCCCGCCAACATCCAGGGCATCTACAACGTCTACGAAGCGGCCCGCCTGCACGGCGTGCGGCGAGTCGTGTTCGCCAGCTCCAACCACGTCATCGGCTTCTATGAGCAGGGACAGACGCTGGACGCCGATGTGCCGTTGCGCCCCGATGGCTACTACGGGCTGAGCAAGGCCTACGGTGAAAACCTTTCGCGCTTCTACTTTGATCGCTACGGCATCCAGACCGTCTGCCTGCGCATCGGCTCCTCGTTCCCCGAGCCCAAGGACCGCCGCATGCTGGTCACATGGCTCAGCCATGACGACCTGACCGACCTGGTCGTCCGATCCCTCTTCACCCCCGACGTCGGCCACCTCATCGTGTATGGCGCATCCGCCAACCGCGACAGTTGGTGGGACAACAGCGGCGCGGCTGTGCTGGGCTTTGCACCCAAGGATTCCTCCGAGCAGTTCCGCGCGAAAGTCGAAGCGCAGCCGCCGCTGGCGGCGGACGACCCTGCCGCGCGCTATCAGGGCGGCGCCTTCGTCAAGGCCGGCCCCTTCCCCTTTCCGAACGCCTGAAGCCCTCCATGTCCACCACCGCCGAACGTCTTGGAACCGTGTTGTGCGGCGTGGGAGAAAGCCCAATCTGGCGCCGCGCGGACCAGGCGTTCTACTGGACCGACATTCCGGGCAAGACGCTCTGGCGCTGGACGCCGGAAACCGGCGCGTTCGCGCACTGGGCGCTGCCGCAGATGGCGGGCAGCATCGCCATGCGGGGCGACGGCTGGCTGCTGGCCATGGAAGACGGTCTCTATGCCTGCGGTGCGCTGCTCGAAGGCGAGCCATGCGTTTTGCGACGGCTCGAAACCGTTGCCCATGCCGCGCCCGGCATGCGCTTCAACGACGGCCGCTGCGACCGCCAAGGCCGATTCCTCGCGGGCACCATGGTGATGGACATGGGTCTGGGCTCGCCCGCCGGCGCGCTGTACCGGCATGACGCGCCGGGCGTGTCCGTCCTGCTTGACGATCTGATCGTGCCCAACGGCCTTGCCTTCAGTCCCCATGGCCGCACGATGTACCTGTCTGATTCCCACCCGTCACGTGCGACCGTCTGGGCCTTCGACTACGACATCGACACGGGCGCACCGGCCAATCGCCGCGTATTCATTCCCGCCCTGCCCGCCGGACGCCCCGACGGCGCCGCCGTGGACGCGGCGGGCTGCTATTGGATCTGCGGCAACGACGCCGGCAAGGTGTACCGCTACACCCCTGAAGGCCGGCTGGACCGCACGCTGGACGTGCCCGCCGCCAAAGTCGCGATGTGCGCCTTCGGCGGCGCCCGCATGGACACGCTTTTCGTCACATCGATCCGCCCCGCGAACGCCGCTCCCGGCTCGCTGGACGGCGCGATCTTCGCCCTGCACCCCGGCGTGCAGGGCCTGGAGGAAGCCGCCAGCGCCGGTTAGCACCCGACGGGCGCCCGCGTGCGCGCCCACCCAGAGCAGGTCAGTGCATATCAAAGAGCTTCGGGGCCTTCGCGGCCCTCAACGAAACGCCGTACCCCATCCGGAGGTAGACATGCTGCACCCTCACCTGAGCCGCGCCGTCCTGGCAGCGGCCGCCTTGCTGACGCTGATTCCCGCCACCCACGCCGCCGAACTGCGCTCCGCGGACATCCATCCCGACGACTACCCCACTGTGCAGGCCGTGCGCCACTTCGGCGACCTGGTCAAGCAACGGACCAACGGCCGCATCACCGTGAAGGTGTTCTCTGGCGGCGCGCTCGGCAACGAAGACGATTCGATCGAACAGGTGAAACTGGGCGCGCTCGCCATGACCCGCGTGTCGAGCGCGGCGATGCACAACATCTGCCAGACCACGCGCGTGCCTTCGCTGCCGTTCCTCTTCCGCTCAAAGGACCATCTGCACAAGGTGCTGGACAGCGAGATCGGCGACCAGATCCTGCGCTCGTGCGAGGCCGCCGGCTTCATCGGGCTTGCCTGGTACGACAGCGGGTCGCGTTCGATGTACACGACCAAGAAGCCGATCAAGACGCTGGCCGACGCCAAGGGCCTGAAGATCCGCGTGCAGCAGTCGGATCTGTCGGTGGCGATGGTGGAAGCCATGGGCGGCAACGCCACGCCGATGCCGATGGGCGAGGTCTATACCTCGCTCAAGACCGGGCTGGTGGACGCAGCCGAGAACAACTACCCAAGCTACGAAAGCGCGCACCACTACGAGGTCGCCAAATACTACGCGCTGACCGAGCACACCATGACGCCGGAAATGCTGATCTTCTCCAAGCGCCAATGGGACAAGCTGTCGGCCGACGACCAGAAGATCCTGCGCGAAGCCGCGCGCGAGTCGGTGCCCTACATGCGCAAGCTGTGGGACGAGCGCGAGCAGAAGTCGCGCGCGGTGGTCGAGAAGGCCGGTTCGCAGATCGTCGAGGTCGACAAGGCCTCGTTCCAGGCGGCGATGAAGCCGGTCTACGACCGCTTCGTCACCACGCCCGACATGAAAGACCTGGTCGCCAAGATCCAGGCCGTCCAGTAAGGAATCCGCATGTTGGCTACCTCTACCCATGACCCGGATGTCGCGGCGGGGGGCCGGGCGCATGCCCCGGCCGCCCCGCTGGACGCCTTTTCCCGCGGCTGCGCCCGGCTGGCGCGCCTGTGCATGTGGACCAGCGTGTTCGGGCTGGTCTGCCTGATCGTCGCGGTCACCCTGCAGATCGTCGGCCGCCACGTGCTGAACAGCACCCCCACCTGGGCCGAAAGCCTGGCGCTGCTGCTGGTGCTGTACGTCACCATGCTGGGCGCGGCCGTCGGCGTGCGCGACGCCGGCCACATCGGCTTCGAGTCGCTGGTCGACGCATTGCCGCCGGCCGGCCAGCGGCGCCTGAAGGTCTTCATTCACCTGCTGGTGCTGCTGTTCGGCGCGCTGATGGCGTGGAACTGCGCCCTGCTGGCCGAATCCGTGTGGGCCTACAAGATTCCCAACCTGGGCATCTCCAATGGCTGGAAGTACGTGCCCGCGGCCCTGTCCGGCGTCCTGATCGCGCTGTTCTCGGTCGAGCATGTCATCGCCCTGATGCGCAACCAAAAGGTGGTACCGGCATGGCGCTGACCCTACTCTCCTTCACCTTCATGGGCTTCCTGGTGATCGGCGTGCCGGTGGCGTTCGCCATCGGGCTGTCGTCCATCACCGCGATCATGTACGAGGACCTGCCGCTGGCGGTGGCCTTCCAGCAGATGACCTCGGGCATGAATGCGTTTTCGTTCCTGGCCATCCCGTTCTTCATCTTCACCGGAGAGCTGATGCTGTACGGCGGCATCGCCGACCGCATCGTGGCCTTCGCCAAGTCGCTGGTGGGCCACGTGCGCGGCGGCCTGGGCATGTCCAACGTGGTGGCCTGCACGCTGTTCGGCGGCGTGTCGGGTTCGCCGGTGGCGGACGTGTCGGCGATGGGCTCGGTGATGATCCCGATGATGAAGCGCGAGGGCTATCACGCCGATTACGCGGTCAACGTCACCACCCACGCGGCGCTGGTGGGCGCGCTGATGCCGACCAGCCACAACATCATCATCTACACGCTGGCCGCGGGCGGCAAGGTGTCGATCGCGGCGCTGATTGCGGCCGGTGTCGTGCCTGCCCTGATCCTGACCGCGTGCAACCTGGCCGCCGCCTATTTCGTGGCGCGCAGCCGTGGTTATCCGGCGGGCACCTTCCCGGGCTGGCACATCGTGTTTCGCTCGCTGGTCGCCGCGGCGCCGGGGCTTTTCGTGGTGGTGCTGATCATCACGGGCATCCTGAGCGGGGTCTTCACCGCGACGGAATCCGCAGCCGTGGCGGTGCTGTATGCACTGGCGCTGACGATCTTCGTCTATCGCTCGCTGACCTGGGATCAGTTCGTGCGCGCCGCCAGCAAGGCCGTCAAGACCACCGGCGTCGTGCTGCTGCTGATCGGCATCTCCGCGACGTTCGGCTACCTGATCAGCTTCTATGGCGTAGCGGAAAAGACCGGACAGTTGATGGCGTCCATCTCGACGGAGCCGTGGGCCATCTTCCTGATGGTCAACATTACCCTGTTCGTACTGGGCACGTTCCTGGACATGGCCGCCACCATCCTGATCTGCACGCCAATCTTCCTGCCTATCTGCATGCAGTACGGCATGGGCCCGGTCCAGTTCGGCATGGTGTTGCTATTGAACTGCGCATTGGGGCTGAACACGCCGCCCGTGGGCACCACCCAGTTCGTGGGGTGCGCCATCGGCGGGGTATCCGTCGGAACGGTGATGCGCACCATCTGGCCGTTCTACGGCGCACTGCTGGCCGCGCTGGCGCTGGTGACCTACGTGCCGGCGTTCTCGCTGTGGCTGCCGGGCGTGCTGCTCAACTGACGCGGCACGCGGGCGGGCCGCCTGCGGCCCGCCCCACGATCACCGGGTAGAAGAAGACCGCGGCCAGCAG
>DALZRX010000148.1:0-8828 GCA_032015805.1 Achromobacter sp. | reverse complement strand
CGTTCACGGTCGCGGTGATGTCGCCGCCTTGCGCGCCGATGCCCGGCACCAGCAGGGGCAGGGCGTCGCCGATGCGCTGGCGCACCGCGGCCAGCTCGTTCGGGAAGGTCGCGCCGACCACCAGGCCGCATTGGCCGTTGGCATTCCACTTGTCGGCCACCAGTCCCGCCACGTGCAGGTAGAGGGGTTCGCCGTTGTCCATCTTGAGGAATTGCAGGTCCGAGCCGCCGGGGTTGGAGGTGCGGCACAGGACGATCACGCCGCGGTCACGCCACGCCAGGTAGGGCTCGACCGAATCCAGGCCCATGTAGGGGCTGACGGTCAAGGCGTGCGCCTGGTAGCGCTCGTAGGCTTCGCGCGCGTAGTTTTCGGCCGTGGACCCGATGTCGCCGCGTTTGGCGTCCAGCACGATGGGCAGGTCCGGGTGGTTGTCCCGGATGTGCTGGCACAGCGCTTCAAGCTGGTCCTCGGCGCGATGCGCGGCGAAGTAGGCGATCTGCGGCTTGAAGCTGCAGGCATACGGCGCCGTGGCGTCGACGATGTCGCGGCAGAACTGGAAGATGGCGTCTGGCTTGTCCTGCAATTCGCGCGGAAAGCGCTGCGGGTCGGGATCCAGCCCGACTTGCAGGAGCGAGTTGCTGGTGGTCCAGGCGTGTTCGAGTTTTTGCAGGAAATTCATGGGATTCAGTGCAGTTTGACCCGCGGGCGCGTGCGCCGCATGAGCAGGCGGGCCAGGGCGAGGGAGACGGTACGCGAGGAGCCCAGCACGGCGCGGTGGTGCATCAAGTGCAGGCTCATGTACATCAAGCGCGCCAGTGTACCGCTTACGAACAGTCCCCGTCCGGCCAGCTTGCCCATCAGGCTGCCCACACCGGCGTCCTGGCCCAGCGACACCAGCGATCCGTGGTCTTGGTAAACGTAGGGCGCGGTGGGTTCGGCGGTGTTGCGCAGCCGGGCCGTCAGCTTCTTGGCCAAGTAGTCGGCCTGCTGATGCGCAGCCTGGGCGCGGGCCGGCACGGTGCGGCCGTCGCGCCAGGGCGCCGCAGAGCAGTCGCCCAGCGCCACGATGTGCGGGTCGGGCGTTTCCAGCCGCTCGTTGACCTCGATCTGCCCCAGCTTGTTCAGCGGCAATCCCAGGTCGGCCAGCAGGGCAGGGCCCTTGATGCCGGCGGCCCACATGCACAGTTGGGCGGGAAATTCGCGGCCATCGGCGGTGCGCACGGTGTCGTCCGTCACTTCGGAGACCCGGCACGACGTTTCCACGCGGATGCCGAGTTCGGTCAGCCGCTTGGTCGCCGCGACCGAGATTTTCTCGGGCAACGCCGACAGGATGCGAGGCGCGCCTTCGACCAACGTGATGGCCAGATCGCGGTCCGCACGGAAATTGGGCAGGCCGTACGCGCTGACGACGTGGCTGGCTTCGGTCAGCTCGACCGCCAGCTCCACGCCGGTGGCCCCGCCGCCGACGATCACCAGGTCCAGCCGCGCCGACGGATTGCGCACCTTGGCCTGGTCCACCAGGGCCATGGCCTTGAGCATGGTCAGGCGGAATTGCTCGGCGTTCTCGGTGGTGTCCAGGGTGACCGCATACTCGGCCGCGCCAGGCGTGTTGAAAAAGTTGGACGTGCTGCCCAGCGCCAGCACCAGCGTGTCATACGGTAGCTCGCGGCGCGGCAGGACTTCCATGCCCTGGGCGTCATTGACGGCGTCCAGCGTGATCAGCCGGCGTTCACGGTCGATGCTTTCAAGGCGGCCCTGGGCGAACAGGAATCCGTCCATGTGGGCCAGCATGAGGTAGGACAGGCCTTCCTGGTGGATATCGAGCGTGCCCGCGGCGGCTTCATGCAGCGAGGGCTTCCAGATGTGGAAGGGGCGGCTGTCGACCAGGGTGATGTGTTGGCGGCCGTGGATCCGGCCCAGTTTGGCGGCCAGTTCGAGGCCGCCTGCGCCACCGCCGACGATGACGATGCGCTTGGAGGGTGCTGACGTCGATTGAGGCATCATGGCTCCCAGTATAAATAGAGTCGCATCACCGTCTTGATGCGACCCGTGTCAATGCATGACGAAACGGCTGATGGCCACCCCCACCCAGACCGTTCCGGCAAAAATCAGCAGCAGCATTACCGCCGCGCTACCCAGGTCCTTGGCCCGCCCCAGGAGGGGGTGGCGTTCGACGGACAGCGCATCGGCAAGCGCCTCGATGGCGGAATTGAGCAGTTCCGCCGCCAGCACCATGACCACCACGCCCACCAGGAAGAACACCTCGACCGTGGTGCGGCCCAGGAAAAACGCGGCGGGGATCATCAGCACGGCCAGGGCGAGTTCCTGGCGGAAGGCCGCCTCGTACTTGACGGCCGCCTTCAGGCCCTGCCACGAATAGCGCAGTGCGTTGAGGATGCGGCGTGCACCGCCGGTGCTCTTGAAGGGCGAGTGTTGCGGATCGTGGGTCATGGAATCGGAAGAAAGCCGTGGTGGCGGCTTTTTAACAGATAAGGGTTGCCCGCGTGGCACACCGCAAGCCTATGGGCAAACCCTAATTGTGACCCAACGGCAGCAGGCGCAGGATTCTGGTCAATTGGTAAGGCCACTTTACCTTTTCGTCCTGTCATCGAGCTGTCTACATGCCGATTCAGACCATCGAACCACGCCGCTTGTATCGCCAGATCGCCGATCAGCTCCGTCTGCTGATCGAGGCGGGCGAATTTCCGGCCGGCGCGCGCCTGCCGCCCGAGCGCGATCTTGCGCTGAAGCTGGGCGTGTCCAGGCCGTCGGTGCGCGAAGCGCTGATCGCGCTCGAGGTCGAAGGCTGGGTGGAAGTGCGCATGGGCTCGGGCGTGTACGTGCAAAGTCCAGGTGGCGTGCCGCTCGCCAGTCTTACCGCCGAAAGCCCGCTTGAAACCATCCGCGCGCGCCGCACCATCGAGAGCGAGCTGGCCGCGCAGGCCGCGCTCAATCCGGTGCCCGCGCTGGTGGAGGGGCTGCGCGAAGCCGTCGACGCCATGGAAGACGAGGCGCGCGCCGGCAGCGTGCCCATCCGCGGCGACAGGCTGTTTCACCTGCGCGTCGCCGAAATGGCCAACAACGCCGTGCTGGTGCGCGTCGTGGGCGAACTGTTTGACGAACGCCACAATCCGCTCTCGGTGAAGCTGGGCGATTACTTCGAAAACGCAGATAGCTGGGCCGTCGCCATCACCGAACACCGCCGCGTCATCGACGCCATCGCGGCCGGCGATGAACAAGGCGCGCGGGCCGCCATGCATCAACATCTTTCCTGCTCGTACGACCGCTTGATGGCCAGCTGGCCAGGCGCGGCCGAAGCGTTGCGCGCTGAATAGCAAGACGTTGCCGGCGCCCTGGGGCGCGGGTTGCGGAATCGCAGTCGCAGTACGTAGGTGCAGCTCCAGTAGGTGAACTCCATATGTAAAACATGACGCGAGGCCGCCGAGCCCGCCACCTCAATGAGAGGAGACAACATGAAGCCAGGCAACGCTATCAAAGTGCTGTTTGCCGCCGTCGCGCTTGCCGTCAGCGGCTCCGCGCTGGCGCAGACCAAACTGAAATGGGCGCACGTTTACGAGACTTCCGAACCGTTCCATACCTCGTCGGTGTGGGCCGCGCAGGAGATCGAGAAGCGCACCAACGGCCGCTATCACATCGACGTCTATCCGGCCTCGCAACTGGGCAAGGAAAACGACATCAACCAGGGGCTGACGCTCGGCACGGTGGATATGATCATTTCGGGGTCCAGCTTCGCCGCCAAGACGTTTCCGCGTATCGGCGTCACCTACTACCCCTACACCTTCCGCAGCCCCGAGCACCTGATCGCCTACACCAAGAGCGACATCTACAAGGAACTCACGCGCGGCTATGACGAGAAGAGCGGCAACCACATCGTCGCGACCACCTATTACGGCACGCGCCAGACGACGTCCAACCGGCCGTTCACCACGTGCGCCGAGATGAAAGGCCTGAAGATCCGCGTGCCGGACGTGGCCGCCTACCTGGCCATGCCGCGCGCCTGTGGCGCCAACACTGCGCCCATCGCCTTCGCCGAGGTCTATCTGGCCCTGCAGAACGGCACGGTCGAGGCGCAGGAAAACCCCTTGACCACCATCGAGGCCAAGAAGTTCTACGAGGTGCAGAAGAACATCATCCTCACGGGCCACATCGTCGATCACCTGAACACGGTGATCTCCGGCAAGCTCTGGAAGAGCCTGTCCGCTGAGGACAAGAAGATCTTCGCCGAGGTGGCGCAGCAGGCCGCGGAAAAGGCATCCGCGGAAGTGGCCGACTCCGAAAAGAAGATGGTGGACGTCTTCAAGAAGCGCGGCCTGTCGGTAGCCGAGGTCAATGTCGACGACTTCCGCACGATCGTGCTGGAGAAGGTGCCGTTCAAGCAGTACGGCTACGAGAAGTCGGACTGGGAAAAGATCCAGGCAGTGAAGTAACCGGCCGGCGGGCGGGCCGCCCCTGCGGCCCGCTGCGCCTGACCTTCACCGCTTGACCATTCCGCACGAGGGGAACTTCATGCACTCCAACGCGAAAGCCGCAACGATGGCGGCCGTCAGCCACGCGCCGGACCAGCCGCCCGGCCCCCATCAGGTCGCCTCGGTGGACGAGATCGTCCAGAGCTTCGAGGAGGCCGATCATCACGAAGTCAGCCTGGCCGGCTACCAGCCCGAAGACTGGATCTGCCTGGCCATTTTCTGGACGATGGCGCTGCTGGTCTTCCTGCAGTTTTTCTCGCGCTATGTACTGAACGACTCGTACGCCTGGACCGAGGAGCTGGCGGTGTATTGCCTGATCGGCGTGGTGTTTTTGGGATCCGCCATGTGCGTGCGCGCGTGCCGCCACATCCAGGTGGATTTCCTGTACCGCTACCTGCCCAAGCCCGTGGGACGCGTGCTGGCCACGTTGATCGACATCCTGCGCACGGCATTCTTCGCGTATGCGGTGTGGCTGACCTATCGCTACATCGTGCTGGTGGGTGACGAGCCCATGACGACGCTCTTCTGGAACAAGGCCTACGTGTATTGGGTGGCGCTGGCGGGTTTTGCCATGATGGCCGTGCGATCGCTGCAGGTGTCGCTGCGCAACTGGCGGCAGGGCTATTCGATCCTGGAAAACCCCGCAGCCTACGAATCGCTGGACTGATCCGAGAAGCCAGGACTCCCCGAATCCGCAGTGCCTTTCCAGGAGCGAGACATGGGCACATTGATAGGAAGCTTTCTGCTGTTGATGGTCATGGGACTGCCGGTGGCGGTATCCATGGCGGGCGCGTCGCTGCTGTACATCCTGATCTCCGGCAGCGTGCCGGACGTCGTCATCGCGCAGCGCATGATCGCGGGCGTCGAGTCGTTTCCGCTCCTGGCCGTGCCGTTCTTCATCCTGGCCGGCAACCTGATGAACATCGCCGGCATCACGGGCCGCATCTACAACTTCGCGGTGGCGCTGGTGGGCTGGATGCGGGGCGGGCTGGGGCAAGTGAACATCATCGGCTCGGTGGTGTTCGCCGGCATGTCCGGCACCGCCATCGCCGACGCCGCGGGCCTGGGCACCATCGAGATCAAGGCCATGAAGGACCATGGCTACAAAACCGAATTCGCGGTCGGGGTGACGGCCGCGTCGGCCACGCTGGGTCCCATCATTCCGCCGTCGCTGCCATTCGTCATCTACGGGATGATGGCCAACGTGTCGATCGGCTCGCTGTTCCTGGCGGGCCTGATCCCCGGCCTGGTGCTGACGATCCTGATGATGCTCACCGTCGCCTACTACGCGCGCCGCAACAACTGGGGCGGCGATGTCGCCTTCAACTGGAAGCGGCTGGGCGGGGCGGGACTGGAAGTGCTGATCGTGCTGGCGTTCCCGATGTCGATCTGGCTGATGACGCTGGCCGGCGTGTCGCCCAACGTCGCCACCGGCATCTCGTTCGCGGCGCTGCTGATCCTGGACTGGAAGTTCAACTTCTCGGCCGTCATGGCGCTGATGGCGCCGGTGATCTTGATTGGCGGCATGACGCTGGGCTGGTTCACGCCCACGGAAGCCGCGGTGGCCGCCGTGATCTGGGCGCTTTTCCTGGGTCTGGTGCGCTATCGGTCCATGACGTTGCGCACGCTGGCCAAGGCCTCGTTCGACACCATCGAGACCACCGCGTCGGTTTTGTTCATCGTGACGGCCGCGTCGGTGTTCGCCTGGTTGCTGACCACGACGCAGGCGGCGCAGACGCTGACGGACGCCATCCTGAGCGTGACGCAGAACAAGTGGGTCTTCCTGCTGATGGCGAACGTGCTGATCCTTGTCGTGGGTTGCTTCATCGACACCATCGCGGCCATCACCATCCTCGTCCCCATCCTGCTGCCGATCGTCCTGAAGCTGGGCATCGATCCGATCCACTTCGGCCTGATCATGACGCTGAACCTGATGATCGGACTGCTGCATCCGCCAATGGGCATGGTGCTCTTCGTGTTGGCGCGGGTGGCCAAGCTGTCGGTCGAGCGCACCACGATGGCCATCCTGCCGTGGCTGGTGCCGCTGTTCCTGGCGCTGATCGCCATCACCTACGTCCCCCAGATCACCCTGTGGCTGCCCACCGCGATGGGCATGGCCGGCAAATAAGGAAGCACGCACATGTCAGGAAGACTGCAAGGCAAGACCGCCATCGTCACCGCAGCCGGGCAAGGCATCGGCCGCGCAGTGGCCCAGGCCTTCGCGCACGAGGGCGCCGATGTGCTGGCCGTGGACCTGAACGGCGCCGCGCTTGAGACGCTGGCCGGCTGTCGCACGCAGGTGCTGGACGTCACCGACGCACGCGCGGTGCGGGCGCTGGCCCAGGACGCCGGCGCGGTCGACGTGCTGTTCAATGGCGCGGGCTACGTGCACGCGGGCACCATTCTGGATTGCGACGAAGACGCCTGGGACTTTTCGTTCAACCTGAACGTGCGGTCCATGTACCTGCTCATCCGCGCCTGCCTGCCGGCCATGCTGGCGCGGGGCTCGGGGTCCATCGTTAACATGGCGTCGGTGGCGGGCAGCATCAAGGGCGCGCCCAATCGCTTCGCCTACGGCGCCACCAAGGCGGCCGTCATCGGCCTGACCAAGGCGGTTGCCGCCGACTACGTGGGCCAAGGCATCCGCTGCAACGCAATCTGCCCCGGGACAGTGGAGTCGCCATCGCTGCGCCAGCGCATCGACGCGCAGGCGCAGGCCAGCGGCCAATCCGTTGCGGCGGTGGAAGCCGCCTTCACCGCGCGCCAGCCGATGGGCCGCATCGGCCGCGCGGAAGAGATCGCCGCGCTGGCGGTGTATCTTGCCAGCGACGAATCCGCCTTCACCACCGGTACCGCCCAGGTAATCGACGGCGGCTGGTCCAATTGAATTTCTTTTTTCCAGCAACAAGGAAACCGCTATGAAACTGATGCGATATGGCGCCAAGGGCGCAGAAAAGCCCGCGCTGATCGACGCCCAGGGCCAGGTCCGCGACCTGTCGTCCGTCATTGCCGACATCACCGCCCAGACGCTCGTGCCCGCCAAGCTGGCGGAACTGCGCGCGCTGGATCCGGCGTCGCTGCCGCTGGTGGCGCAACCGGGTCGCGTGGCGCCGCCGTGGAGCGGCATGGGCAAGTTCATCTGCATCGGCCTGAACTATGCAGACCACGCCGCCGAGTCCGGGCTGCCGGTGCCGGCCGAGCCCGTCATCTTCATGAAGACCACGTCGGCGGTGGTGGGCTGCAATGATCCAGTCGTGCTGCCGCAGGACTCGGTCAAGACCGACTGGGAGGTCGAGCTGGGCGTGGTGATTGGCGAGAAGGCCCGCTATGTCAGCGAGGCCGACGCCATGAAATACGTGGCCGGCTATTGCGTGGTGAACGACGTGTCCGAGCGCGAATACCAGATCGAACGCGGCGGCACCTGGGACAAGGGCAAGGGCTGCGACACCTTCGGCCCCATCGGCCCGTGGCTGGCGACGGCCGATGAGATCCCGAATCCGCAGGACCTTGAGATGTGGCTCGAGGTGAACGGAAAACGCTACCAGAACGGCAGCACCCGCACGATGGTGTTCGGCGTGGCGCAACTGGTGTCCTATGTCAGCCGCTTCATGACGCTGTACCCCGGGGACCTCATCAGCACCGGCACGCCGCCGGGCGTGGGCATGGGCCAGAAGCCCGCGCCCGTCTACCTGAAGGCGGGCGACGAAATGAAACTGGGCATCGCGGGCTTGGGCGAGCAGCGCCAGCGCGTCCATGCCTGGGATCCCGCCTTGATCGACGGCTGATCCCCACGCCTTTTGCTTTCCGGAGTCCTCATGTCGCAGACCGATACCGCAGTCATACGCATCCACCCGGCGGACAACGTGGTGATCGCCCGGCGCCAACTGGTCAGCGGCACGCGGCTGGAAGGCGAGGGCGTGACGGTCGTGGGGCTGGTGCCTCCCGGCCACAAGGTCGCGGTGCGCGCCATTGCAGCCGGCCAGCCGGTGCGCCGCTACAACCAGATCATCGGCGTGGCGCGGCAGGACATCGCGCCTGGCCAGCACGTGCATACACAGAATCTGGAGTTCTCGGACTTCGAGCGTGACTATGCAGTCGGCCAGGACGCACGGCCCACGGACTACGTGGCGGCGCCGGCCATGTTTGACGGCATCGTGCGCGCCGATGGCCGTATCGCCACCCGCAACTACATCGGCATCCTGACCAGCGTGAATTGTTCGGCCACGGTGGCGCGCGCCATCGCCGACCACTTCCGGCGAGACATCCGGCCCGAGGCGCTGGCCTCCTGTCCGAACGTGGACGGCGTCGTGGCGCTGACGCACGGCGCGGGCTGCGCCACCG
>DALZRX010000147.1:1701-8844 GCA_032015805.1 Achromobacter sp. | reverse complement strand
GCCGCAGAACGACACGGTGTGGTCGCCGACGATGTCGCCGCCGCGCAGCACCGAAAAGCCGATGGTGCCGGGCTTGCGCACGCCGGTATCGCCATGGCGGCTCCAGGTCGCGACGTCGGGCAGCGCGACGTCCCAGGCCGACGCGATGGTCTCGCCCATCTTCAGCGCGGTGCCCGAGGGCGCGTCCACCTTGTTGCGGTGGTGGGCTTCAAACACTTCGACGTCGTAGCCCGAGTTCAGGATGCGGGCCGCCATGTCCAGCAGCTTTAGCGTCGCATTCACGCCCACGCTCATGTTGGGCGCGAACACGATGGCGATCTTTTGCGCGGCGACCTCGATCGCGGCGCGGCCGTTGTCGTCAAAGCCGGTGGTGCCGATGACGGCCTTCACGCCGTGCTTGACGCAGGCTTCCAGATGCTTGAGCGTGCCTTCGGGACGGGTGAAGTCGATGAGGCAATCGGCGCCGGCCAGGGCATCGAGGTCGTCGGTGATGGCCACGCCCGTCTGCTTGCCCAGCGTGGCGCCGGCATCGCGCCCGACCGCGCTGGAACCGGGGGCGTCCAGGGCAACGGCCAGTTCCAGGTTGTCAGCCTTCAGGATGGCCTCGATCAACATCTGGCCCATGCGGCCGTTGGCGCCGGCGATAGCAATACGCATAAAAAATCCTTGGTGTTAAAGCAGCGGCTCGGGCGCGTTGCCCGGCTGGCCCGGGTACTGGTTCAACGGGCTGACGGGCGCATCGGCGTCGCGCTTACGCTCGTCCTGCTCTTCCTTGACGCGGGTTTCGTCCTGGTCCAGACGCGTGTCCGTTTTTTCGTCGGAAATGGCGTCCGGCGTGTTGATCTGGTAGGGCTGCAGGTCGGGTTGCTTGTCGCCTTCCCAGCGCACGAGGCGGTCGTTTTCGAACCAGACGGTGAACTTGCGCTCTTGCGACTGGCCGTAACCGGGCTTGAAGTAGTACGGGTAGTCCCAGCGATTGGCGTGCAGCACGCTGGTGAGCGTGGGGCTGCCGAGCGCGAAGCGGACCTGTTCGCGGGTCATGCCCGGCTGGAGCAGCGCAACCTGCTCTTGTGTGATCCAGTTGCCCTGCTGGATCGGGGCTTTGTAGGGAAAGCCCCATTTGTTCGAGGAGCAGCCCGCCAAGGCAACGGCCAGGGCGGCAACGGCCAAACCGGTCTTCAAAGAGCGGGAGGGAATACGTGCAAACATGGACACTACGCGCCCCTATTATTTGGAAGCAAGCAAAACCGTTATCATAAAGGTTTCATAAGGATAGTTCCGCGAGGCGGCATGAATTCGGCGAGCCGGCTTGCGGTGACCCCAGTCCTTGCCCATGCCAACGCGGACGGAGAGCGATTACACCATGAGCGACCAAAGCGAACTGAAAAACATGGGTTTGAAGGCGACATTTCCGCGCCTGAAGATTCTTGATATTTTCCGCAAATCGGGTGAACGGCACCTGAGCGCCGAAGACGTCTACCGTGCCCTGATTGGTGAAAACGTCGAAATCGGTCTGGCTACGGTCTACCGCGTGCTGACGCAATTCGAGCAGGCCGGCATCCTGGCCCGCAGCCAGTTCGACAGCGGCAAGGCCGTTTTCGAATTGAACGACGGCGACCACCACGATCACCTGATCTGCACCAACTGCGGAAAGGTTGTCGAGTTCTCGGATCCGGAAATCGAAAAGCGCCAGCAGAAGATCGCCAAGGACAACGCCTTCGCGCTGGAAAGCCACGCGATGGTGCTGTACGGCGTCTGCGGTAGCTGCCTCAAGGGCCGTTAAGCCCGACTGGCAGGCAAGTGGCCGACCGGCCGGCCGCTTGACCGCAAGTAAAAGCCCCTTCTATCTGAAGGGGCTTTTTGCATTCTGGACAATTGTTGGAGCCGCGCGGCCCAAAGTCAGGGACTGGTCTGCCCGAAGCCTTCCAGCATTTCGCGCGCGTGTTCGCGGGTGGTGGCGGTAAGCTTCATGCCGCCCAGCATCCGCGCAATTTCCTCGACACGCGAAGCCGCGTCCAGCTCTTCGATGCTTGAGCGTGTGGTGCCGCGGGATTCGGCCTTGCTGACCAAAAATTGGTTGTTGGCGCACGCGGCGACCTGCGGCAAGTGAGTGACGCACAACACCTGATGACGTTCGCCCAGTTCGCGCAGCAGCTTGCCCACGGCTTCGGCGACGGCGCCGCCCACGCCGCTGTCGACTTCGTCGAAGATCAGCGTGGGCACGCGCGCCGCGCGGCTGGCAATGACCGACAACGCCAGCGAAATGCGGGATAGTTCGCCGCCCGAGGCAACCTTGGCCAGCGGGCGAGGGGTGGTGCCGGCGTGGCCCGCCACCAGAAATTCGACCTGTTCGCTGCCGTGCGCGGAAGGCGCGGACGGCGCGAGCGTCGGTTCGAACCGGCCGCCCTGCATCGCGAGGGTTTGCATGGCCTTTGTGACCTGCTTGCCCAGATCCTTGGCGACCTTGCCACGGGCGGTGGTCAGCTTGGCGGCCGCCGCATCGTATTGCGCCTGCGTCGTGGCCACCTGGGCGCGCAGCGCGTCGATGTCGCCTGCGGCCTGCAGGGCCGCCAGCTCCGAGTGCAGGGATTCGCGCAGTTCGCAGAGCGCATCGGGTTCGGTGCGGAATTTGCGGGCGGTCTCGAACACCAGGCCAAGACGTGCTTCCACGTCCGCAAGCCGCTTCGGATCAAGGTCGACCCGGCTGACGTAGTTGTTCAGGTCGGACACGGCCTCGCTGATGGCAATCCGGGCCGATTCGAGTTCGTCATGGACGCCCTTCAGGCCCGGATCGTGCCGCAGCATCTGTTGCAGGCGTTGATTCGCGGCGGTCAGACGGTGATGCGCCGAGTCGCCTTCGCCGTCCAGCGCCTCGAGGATTTGCGACGCGCCGTCCAGCAGCGATTGCGAATGCGACAGGCGCGTGTGCTCGGATTGCAGGGCGTCCCATTCATCGGGCCCCAGGTTCAGTTGGTCGAGTTCGTCGACTTGCCACTGCAGCCGTTCGCGTTCCGAGGCCAGGCTTTCGGCGTCTTTCTCGGCCGATTCCAGTTGGCGTGCGAGCGCGCGCCACTGCTTCCATGCCTGGCTGACGGCGTGGCGGAGTTCGCCATGGCCGCCGTGCGCGTCCAGCAGGTCGCGTTGGGCGTCGGGACGCATCAGGCTCTGGTGTGCGTGCTGGCCGTGAATATCGACGAGGCTGTCGCCCAGTTCGCGCAGTTGCGCCACGGTGGCCGGCGTGCCGTTGATGTAGGCGCGGCTGCGGCCCTGGGCATCGATGACGCGCCGCAGCGAGAGTTCTTCGTCTGCGTCGATTTCGCGTTCGGCCAACCAGGCGTGCAGCGCCTTTGGGGTGTCGAACACGGCGGTGATATCGGCGCGGGCGGCGCCTTCGCGCAACATGCTGGCGTCGCCGCGTTCACCGAGAGTGAGCGCCAGGGCATCGACCAGGATGGATTTGCCGGCGCCGGTTTCGCCGGAAAAGACGGTGAAGCCGGCGCCGAAATGGATTTCGGTCTGTTCGACGATGACGAAGTCGCGAATGTGCAGGGTGCGCAGCATGTGGGGGCGCTAACTACTCTACGTTGTCGGAGGCTTCGGGCATCAGGTTCCAGTGCAGCTTGCGGCGCAGGGTGGAGAAGAAGCTATAGCCTTCGGGATGCACGAAGCGGATGGTATAGGGGGCGCGCTGCACGACGATGCGATCGCCCGGCTGCAGGTCGGACCAGGTCTGCATGTCGAAGTGCACGCTGGCGCCGACTTCGACGCGGCCCATGGCGGTGAGCGTCATATTGAGCACGCCCGTGTCCGGGATGACGATGGGCCGGTTGGACAGCGTCTGCGGCGCCACCGGCACCAGCACCAAGGCGTTCATGCCGGGGTGCAGGATGGGGCCGTTGGCTGACAGCGCATACGCGGTGGATCCGGTGGGGGTGGCGATGATCAGGCCGTCGGCGCGCTGCGTGTACATGAAGGCGCCATCCAGTTCGACCCGGACCTCGATCATGCCGCCGCGGCCCGCGCGGTTCAGGACCACGTCGTTCAGGGCCGATGCCGAATACATCTTCTCGTCGCCGCGCCAGACGCTGCCTTCCAGCAGCATGCGGTCTTCGATCTGGTAGCTGCCCTCAAGCACCCGCGCAAGCGCAGCGTGCGCGTCCTGCAGGGCGATGTCCGTGATGAAGCCCAGGCGTCCATGGTTGATGCCGACCAGCGGCATGCCGTAGGGCGCGAGATGCCGGCTGGCGCCCAGCACGGTGCCGTCGCCGCCCATCACCACGGCGAGCGAGGCGGTCTTGCCGATTTCCTCGAGCGTGGCGATGGGGTATTCGGTCAGCCCCGTATTGCGCGCCGTGTCCGCGTCGATCAGCACATGGCGGCCCGCTTGCGTCAGCGCGTGCGCAAGTGCTCTCAGCGGTGTGTCCAGGCCGGTGTCCTGGTATCTGCCGATCAGGGCGACTGTAGGAAAATGCATGGCTGCGTACAAATGAAAATGGGCGAAACCGCCAAGCTGAACGCGCCCAGGATGGGCCGATTAGCCGATTATATGGGGCCGTATATCGGGTTGCGGGACAAAAATCGCCCCAACCTAAAAAGATTCCCTAAAATAGCCGCTATGGATGACCGCGCACGCGCATTACTGAAAGCGTTGATAGAACGCTACATCGCCGATGGGCAGCCAGTCGGCTCGCGGACGCTATCTAAAGTCTTTGATTTGTCCCCTGCCACCATCCGCAACGTCATGGCGGACCTGGAAGAGCTGGGGCTGATCCATAGTCCGCATACTTCCGCCGGCCGTGTGCCCACGCCGCGCGGATACCGCATGTTCGTCGATTCGCTGCTCTCGGTGCAGTCCTACCAGCTTCAGCCGCACAACATGGGCGAAATGCTCTCCGCCGCCGAGCCTACCCGGGCGGTCAACGCGGCTGCCGCATTGCTGTCCAACCTGACGCAGTTCGCGGGTGTGGTGCTGACGCCCAAACGCGCGCAGGTGTTCCGCCAAATCGAATTCATCCGCCTGTCCGACAAGCGCGTCCTGCTGATCATCGTGACGCCCGATGGCGACGTGCAGAATCGCATCCTGTTCGTCCAGCGGGATTATTCCGAATCCGAGCTGCTCGAAGCGGGCAATTTCTTCAACATGCATTTTGCCGGCAAGTCCTTCAATGCCGTGCGGCAGACGCTGTCGACGGAGCTGGCCCAGTTGCGCGAAGACATCTCGCGCCTGATGCAGGCCGCCGTCGAAGCCAGCGCCGAAGCCGCCGAGGACGGCGATGCCGTGGTCATTTCCGGCGAGCGCAAGCTGCTGGACGTGACCGACATCGCGTCCGACATGGACCGGTTGCGCAAGATGTTTTCGCTGTTCGAGAAAAAGACCGACCTGCTGCAGTTGCTCGACGTCTCCAGCCGGGCGCAGGGTGTGCAGATCTACATCGGCGGCGATTCGCAGCTGGTGCCCCTGGAAGACGTCTCCGTCATCACCGCGCCTTACGGCGTGGATGGCAAGGTGGTCGGCACCCTGGGCGTGATCGGTCCGACCCGCATGGCCTACGAGCGCGTCATACCCATCGTGGATATCACGGCGCGCTTGCTGTCCAACGCCCTCAGCCACAACCAGTAGTCCCATTCAAAGCTACATCCTCCTTGCGGAGGAAGGGGAGTTTTTGTGTTCCTTCGCCTGTTCAAGTATCTCTGGCCTGAGCGCTACCTTCCTGAACCCGAGCAGGCAGACCCCTTCAACGAAGATCCGCCGCCGCGCGTGCCCGGCAAGGTCGGCGTGTTGCTGGTGAACCTGGGCACGCCGGACACACCGAACCCCAAGGACATCCGCAAATACCTGGGCGAATTTCTGTCCGATCCGCGCGTCATCGAGATTCCGCGCTACCTCTGGAAGCCCATCCTGCACGGCATGGTGCTCCGGCGCCGGCCCAAGAGGCTTGAACCGCGCTACGCGGGCGTCTGGATGAAGGAAGGCTCGCCCCTGATGGTCTACAGCCAGCGCCAGACCGACGGCGTTCGCGCCGCCTTGCACGCGGCGGGGGTGGATGCCGTGGTCGAACTCGGCATGCGCTATGGCAACCCCTCCATTCCGCTCGCGATCTCCAATCTGCGCAAGCAGGGCTGCGAGCGCATCCTGACGGTGCCGCTTTATCCCCAGTACGCCGCCAGCACCACTGCCACGGTGGTCGATGCGGTCACCCGCTACATGGGCAAGCTGCGGGACCAGCCGGAAATGCGCTTCATCAAGCGTTTCCATGACGAACCCGCATACCTGGACCCACTTGCCGCCCGCATCGAACGATACTGGCTCGAGCACGGCAAACCCCAGAAGCTCGTCATGAGCTTTCACGGCCTGCCACGCTATTCCATCGAGCTGGGCGACCCGTATTACCGCGACTGCATGGAAACGGCCCGGCTCCTCACGCAGCGGCTATCGCTGCCCCGCGATCAGATCGAAGTGACCTTCCAGAGCCGGTTCGGCACTGCCCGCTGGCTGGAGCCTTACACCGAGCCGACCCTCAAGGCGCTGGCCGCCTCGGGGATCACCGAGGTCGATGTGGTGTGCCCGGGATTTGTGGCAGACTGTCTGGAAACCCTGGAAGAAATCAGCCTGGAATGCCGCGACGCCTTTCTCGAGGCGGGGGGCAAGCAGTTCCGTTACATATCCGCCATCAATGACGATCCGGCCTGGATTGCCGGGTTGTCCGGCCTTGTGGAACGGCACTTGCAGGGATGGGTTCCAGACACCACGGACTTGAAGGAGAAGGCGTATGCACCATGATCCCAAGACTGGCGACACGGTCAAGAAAGGGAAGGTAAGCACCCCCGTCGACGAAGACCGCGTCGAACACGATCTCGACGAAGCGCTGGCGGACACGTTCCCGGCCAGCGACCCGGTCGCAATTCCCTCCGACCCGGACGCCGACGACAAGCGCGTCGATCGCGCATTGAAGGAAAGTTTCCCGGCCAGCGACCCCGTGGCTCCCGCTCAGCCGAGCAAAAAGTAGGCGGTCGGGCGCCACCAGTCGCCGCACCCCCGGCCGTCCGGCCGGTTCCTTGGGGGAATATTTCGCTTACCCGGGCTTGAATTAGGGGTATTGGCCCCCATTCATGTCTGCGAAAGCCATTCTTTTTGGAGGATTC
>DALZRX010000147.1:401-1691 GCA_032015805.1 Achromobacter sp. | reverse complement strand
GGCCCCCGCCGCCCAGGACGCCGCGCAGGCCGAGCTGAACGAGTTGCGCGCCCAACTGGACGCCGCCCAGGCTACCGTCAACGAGCAGCACGACCAGCTTCTGCGTGTCCAGGCCGAAGCCGAGAACGTGCGCCGCCGCGCCCAGGAAGAAGTGTCCAAGGCGCGCAAGTTCGGTATCGAGTCGTTTGCCGAAAGCCTGGTTCCGGTCAAGGACAGCCTGGAAGCCGCGCTGGCTCAGCCCGACCAGACGGTCGAAACGCTGCGCGAAGGCGTCGAAGTCACCCTCAAGCAGCTCGCTGCCGCGTTCGAGCGCAACCTGCTCAAGGAAATCGCGCCGGCGCAGGGCGACAAGTTCGATCCGCACCAGCATCAGGCCATTTCGTCCATTCCCAATGAGCAGCCCGCCAATACGGTGGTGCAACTGCTGCAAAAGGGCTACGTGATCGCCGACCGTACCCTGCGCCCCGCGCTGGTGGTCGTGTCGGCCGGCCAGGGCTGAAACGCCTGACCGCCATGACGGATCCGCGCTTCGACCCGGCCCAGGTGTTCCAGGTGTTCGGCATGCGCCATGTCGACACCGCCGGGTTCGACGCGGCCGTGGTCCAAGCGCCCGGGGCGGACCTGCGCTGCATCTTCCTGTGGGGCCAGGATTGCTACAACTGCAACCTGTTCAAGGAGGCGGCCTTGCTGCACCAGGAAACGCTGCTGGGCCTGGGCCTTTCGTGGTTTGAAGCCGACGTCTACGCGGATGAACCGCTGGGCCGGCGCTTTTCGCTGCACGGTGTCCCCACTTTCGTGCTGTACCGGTCCGGCAAGCGCCTGGGGCGCATCACCGGCTGGCCCGGGTTGCCCCAGTTCACGGCGGCGATCCAACGCCTGCAGGAACCGGGCGCGGAAATTTCCAGCCCGGCGTCTTGAAAAACCCCTCGGGCAGCCCCAGTTATGGGGGGACAAGCAGTTTTCCCCAAATTTTCATAGATTTAATAATCAAGGTAACCCACCATGAGCAAGATTATTGGCATTGACCTGGGAACGACCAACAGCTGCGTGGCTGTCATGGACGGCGGGCAGGTCAAGATCATCGAAAACGCGGAAGGTGCTCGCACCACCCCCTCCATCGTTGCCTACATGGATGACGGCGAGACCCTGGTCGGCGCGCCTGCCAAGCGCCAGGCGGTGACCAATCCCCGCAATACGCTGTACGCCGTGAAGCGCCTGATCGGCCGCAAGTTCGAAGAAAAGGCGGTGCAGAAGGACATCAACCTGATGCCCTACGCCATCGTCAAGGCC
>DALZRX010000147.1:0-391 GCA_032015805.1 Achromobacter sp. | reverse complement strand
CGATGGCGAAAAGCAGTTCGAAGTGCTGTCGACCAACGGCGACACCTTCCTGGGCGGCGAAGACTTCGACCAGCGCATCATCGACTACATCATTGCCGAGTTCAAGAAGGAACAAGGCGTTGACCTGTCCAAGGACGTGCTGGCCCTGCAGCGCCTGAAGGAAGCTGCCGAAAAGGCCAAGATCGAGCTGTCGTCCGCGCAGCAGACCGAAATCAACCTGCCGTACATCACGGCGGATGCCTCCGGTCCCAAGCACCTGAACCTGAAAATCACGCGCGCCAAGCTGGAAGCGCTGGTTGAAGAACTGATCGAACGCACGATCGAGCCCTGCCGCGTCGCCATCAAGGACGCCGGCGTGAAGGTTTCCGACATCGACGACGTGATCCTGGTC
>DALZRX010000146.1:7528-8850 GCA_032015805.1 Achromobacter sp. | reverse complement strand
TGCGCGCGGACGCCATGCAGGCCGCCGTGCCGGTCGGCACCGGCGCCATGGCCGCCATCCTTGGTTTGGACGACGACGCCGTGCGTGCCGCATGCGCGCAAGCCGCGCAAGGCGAAGTGGTCGAAGCCGTCAACTTCAATGCGCCCGCGCAGGTCGTGATCGCCGGCCACAAGGCCGCCGTCGAACGTGCCTGCGAACTGGCCAAGGCTGCTGGCGCCAAACGCGCCTTGCTGCTGCCAGTGTCCGCGCCGTTCCACTCCAGCCTGCTCAAGCCGGCTGCCGATGTGCTGGCCGGTGCGCTCGCCGGCGCTGCCGTGTCCGCGCCGCAGGTGCAGGTCATCAACAACGTCGATGTGGCTTCGCCCACGGAACCCGACGCAATCCGCGATGCGCTGGTGCGTCAGGCGTGGCATCCTGTCCGCTGGGTCGAAACCCTGCGTGCCATGAAGGCGCAAGGTGTCACCCATGTTATTGAGTGCGGCCCCGGCAAGGTGCTCGCCGGCCTGACCAAGCGCATCGACCCTGAACTCACCGGCCTGGCCATCACCGATCCCGCTTCGCTGGAAGCGGCTTTGGCTGCCGTCAACGGAAACTGAACAATGGACAACACCTCGACCGAACTGCAGGGCAAGATCGCGCTCGTCACGGGCGCCACCCGCGGCATTGGCCGGGCAATCGCCCTGGAACTGGCTGCGCGCGGCGCAACGGTCGTCGGCACTGCGACGTCCGAATCGGGCGCGGCCGGCATCACGGAAGCGCTGGCCCCGACTGGCGGCCGCGGCGTGGTGCTTGACGTGACCGATGCCGCAGCGTGCGATGCGCTGATCGATGCGCTCGGCAAGGAAGGCGGCGGTCCGCACATCCTCGTCAATAACGCCGGCATCACCCGTGATACGCTGGCGATGCGCATGAAGGACGACGACTGGTCGGCGGTCATCGACACCAACCTGGCTTCCGTGTTCCGTCTGTCGCGCGCCGTGTTGCGCAGCATGATGAAGGCCCGTTGGGGACGCATCATCAACGTGACGTCCGTTGTGGGGTCCAGCGGCAACGCAGGCCAAGCCAACTACGCTGCCGCAAAGGCGGGTGTGGCGGGCATGGCGCGTGCGCTGGCGCGTGAATTGGGCAGCCGCAACATTACCGTGAACTGCGTGGCGCCTGGTTTCATCGACACCGACATGACGCGCGCATTGGGCGAAAACCAGACGGCGGCGCTGCTGCAGCAGATTCCGCTTGGCCGACTGGGTTCGCCGGCTGACATCGCGCACGCGGTGGCCTTTTTGTCCGGGCCGCAGGCGGGTTACATTACCGGCACCACCCTG
>DALZRX010000146.1:0-7333 GCA_032015805.1 Achromobacter sp. | reverse complement strand
CGGACGTTCTGGCATCAGCCGCATCACCCGTTTCGATCCCTCGGCCATCACCACCCACATTGCTGGCGAAGTCAAAGACTTCGACATCAGTACCTATATTTCGGCCAAGGAAGCCCGCCAGATGGATACGTTCATCCATTACGGCCTGGCTGCCGGAATGCAGGCTTGGCGCGATTGCGGCCTGGAAGTCACCGAAGAAAACGCCGAGCGTATCGGCGTGATCGTGGGTTCGGGCATCGGCGGCCTGCCGCGCATCGAAGAAACCCAGGTCGATTACCTTGCCAAGGGTCCTCGCCGCATTTCGCCATTCTTCGTGCCGGGTTCGCTGATCAACCTGATTTCCGGGCATCTGTCGATCGCCTACGGCATGAAGGGTCCCAGCTACGCTGTGGTGTCGGCCTGCACGACCGGCCTGCACTGCATCGGCGATGCCGCGCGCCTGATCGAATACGGCGATGCCGACGTCATGGTGGCAGGCGGTGCCGAATCCACCGTGTCGCCGCTGGGCATTGGCGGCTTTGCCGCAATGCGCGCGCTGTCGACCCGCAACGATGATCCTCAGACCGCATCGCGTCCCTGGGATCGCGACCGCGACGGCTTTGTGCTGGGCGAGGGCGCAGGTGTCCTAGTGCTGGAAGAGTACGAGCACGCCAAGAAGCGCGGCGCCCGTATCTACGGTGAACTGGCGGGCTACGGCATGAGCTCCGACGCCCACCACATCACCGCGCCGGACAAGGACGGCCCGCGCCGCGGCGTGATCAACGCGCTGCGCAACGGCGGTCTGAATCCCGAAGACATCCAGTACGTCAACGCGCACGGCACGTCCACCCCGCTGGGCGACAAGAACGAAACCGATGCGCTGAAGCTGGCGTTCGGCGACCACGCCAAGAATCTGGTGGTCAACTCGACCAAGTCGATGACCGGCCACCTGCTCGGCGCGGCTGGCGGTATCGAGGCCGTGTTCACGACGCTGGCCGTGTACAACCAGGTGTCGCCTCCGACGATCAACATCTTCAATCAGGATCCGGAATGCGATCTGGATTACTGCGCCAACGAGGCGCGGCAGATGAAGATCGACGTGGGCCTGTCCAACTCGTTCGGCTTTGGCGGCACCAACGGCTCGATGGCCGTTCGCCGGGTCTGATTTGGAAGGCTCGGTCGGGGGGCGTTGGTCGTTCCGCGTACCTGTCTTACAGCCCAGGGGCGCCGTCGCGCTCCTCGGGCTGGCGCTGGCTGCGGCCGTGGTCAGCGTGCTGGCAGCGGCGTCCTGGCATGGTCATGCCTTGACGGCGGCCGCGATGCTTTCCCTTCTGTTCCTTCTGGCCGGGCTGTTACACTCGGCACGGAGCACCCCGTCCCCGGTAACGGCGCTACGCACCGCGACCGGGGCTGACCGTTGGCAGCTACGCCAGCCGCAAGGCTGGCAAAATGCGCTGCTGCTGGATCAGCAACGGGGTCCAGCGTGGCTGACGCTTACATTGCAGCCCTTGCCCACCGGGAGTACGGCCTTTACCACCAGCAAAATTACCCTCACCGTCTGGAAGCACACGTTGCGTCCCGAATCCTGGCGCCGTCTGCGCCTTGTCGCGGGCACGGCGCGTCAGGCACGCCCCGCGCGTCGTCTGCGGGAGGCGTCATGAGCGAGCGCGAAGTCGACGCCCAGCTTGTCGAACGCGTAAAGCGAGGCGACAAGAAGGCATTTGATCTCCTGGTGCTGAAGTACCAGCGCAAGATCCTGCGCCTGCTCGCCCGAATGATCCGCGATCCAGCTGAAATCGAGGACGTGGCCCAGGAGGCCTTCATCAAGGCCTACCGCGCCTTACCCCAGTTCCGCGGGGAAAGCGCGTTCTACACCTGGCTGTACCGTATCGCCATCAATACCGCGCGCAACTGGCTGGCCTCGCAAGGCCGGCGCCCCAGCGCGCCCAACGCGATTGAAACGGAAGACGGTGAAACTTTTAACGAAACCGACAACCTAACGGATATAAGCACGCCGGAATCCATGGTTGCCAGCCGCGAAATCGCCGAGACGGTGAACGCGGCCATCGAGGAATTGCCCGAAGAATTGCGCACCGCAATTGTCCTGCGTGAAATCGAAGGTATGAGTTACGAAGACATCGCCCAGAGCATGGACTGCCCGATCGGTACGGTGCGCTCCCGCATTTTTCGTGCGCGTGAAGCCATCGCCACCAAGTTGCGTCCGTTGCTCGACACCGATGTCGAGCGTCGCTGGTAAGGAGTGGCAGTCATGCAAACAGCAGCCAAATCCGTTGAGATCGCCGAGTCCTCCTGGGAGGAATCGGTTTCCGCCTGGATGGACGGAGAGGATTCCGACGATTTTCTTCCCAATCTGTCGTCCAAAGAGGGACGTCAGACCTGGGACACCTATCATCTGATCGGTGATTCCCTGCGCAATTCCGATCTGGCGCTGACGCCCAGCGCGGCCTTCTCGGCCCGGCTGGCGCGAGCGCTGGATGCGGAGTTGCCCATCGTAGCGGCGCCTCGGCGCCGCTCGCCTTTGCGCATGGGCCTGTCCGGCCTGGCCGTTGCTGCCGCGGTGGCCACGGTCGCATGGGTGGCGCAACCGTACGTCACTGGCACGCCTGCGACGGATGTCCGCGTGCTGGCCGACGCCAGCTCGCCGGCCTCGGCCTCCGACGACTCGGGCCTGCGCGACTACCTGGAGGCCCATCGCCAGATGGCCGGCCCCAGCGCGGTCCGGCAGGTGTCGTTCGATGTCGGAGCGGGACGTTGATGGCGCTTGTGCTTGCATCTCGCTGGCCGGTGTTGGGACGTGCTGCCTCGTGGCAGGCTCACCGCGCCGGCTGGTTCGCCGCCACGCTCCTGACCGCTTTCCTTGCCGCGCACGGTACTGCGGCCGCCGCCGGCGCCACGCCGGCGGGCCAGACCGAAGACGTCGTGCAACTGCTCACGCGCATCCAGCAGGCTGCCCGTAAGCAGGATTACGCCGGCGTATTCATGTATCAGCAGGGCGACGTTATCCAGTCCTCGCGACTTGTGCACGTTCTTGACGGCACTGGCGAACGTGAACGCCTGGAGATCCTGGACGGTCAGCCGCGCGAGTACCTGCGCCACAACGACGATGTGCAGTGCCTCATTCCCGAGCGCAAGACCGTGTTGATCGAGCGCCGGCGGGTTGACCGCTTCCCTGGCCTGCTGCTGGGCGACGCGGCCAATCTGACGGAACACTACAAGATCCGCACCGAGTCCGCGTTGCACCGTGTTGCGGGACGCGAATGCCGGCTCATCTCGATCGAACCTTTGGACAAGCTGCGCTACGGCTATCGCCTCTGCGCGGACGTTGAAACCAATCTGCTGCTCAAGGCCCAGACGCTGAACGCCGCGCGCGGCGTGGTCGAACAGGTGTCGTTCACCTCGCTGCGGCTGGGTTCCGAAGTGGATCCGCAATCGCTGTCCTCGCGCTGGAACACGCGCGACTGGAAGGTCCTCGAGGCCAACATGAAGCCCGTGGACCTCGCGGCCCAGGGGTGGCGTATTCCGGCGCCCAATGGCTTCAAGACGATCATGCAGGTGGCGCGCTCCATGAAGCGCGGATCGCCGGTCAGCCAGATGGTGCTGTCCGACGGCCTGGCTGCGATCTCGGTTTTCATCGAGCCTTATGACAACCAGCGCAACCAGCAGCCGCCTCACGGCGCCTCCCAGCGCGGCGCGATCAATGTTTACGGCGCGCGCATCGCGGATTTCTGGCTGACTGCAGTGGGTGAAGTGCCCGCCGCCACGCTGGAACAGCTTGCGCAAGCCACTGAGTACGTGCCTCCCGCACCCGCGGCAGCCGCACCCGCGGAGAGCGGGGCCAAATAATTCCCGGCGTTCCGCAAGCAGCAATTTCGGAGTGACATATGAAAGCAATGACGGTCTCGAACGCTTTTTTCCGGCGCTTTCTGGCGGCTGTCGCGGCGGGGACGATGCTGTCCACCGCCTACGTGCCCGTGACGTCGGCGCAGACACCGCCCGCCGCCGTCGGGTTGCCCGACTTCACCGCCATCGTTGAGAAGGCCGATCCGGCCGTCGTCAACATCCGCACCACCGCCACCGTTCCCGTGCGCGGGGGCAATGGTCCCGGCGGCAGCGATCCCTACGAACTGTTCCGGTGGTTCTTCGGTCCCGAATTCCAGCCGCCGGGTCAGCCCTCGCCCAATCCGCGCCAACGTCCGCAGCCGACGCCTGAAGAACGCACGGTGCCGCGCGGCGTGGGCTCGGGCTTCTTCGTCTCGGCCGACGGCTACATCCTGACCAACAACCACGTGGTCGTTGATGCGACGGACATCTATGTCACGCTGACCGACGGCCGCGAGTTCAAGGCCAAGGTCATCGGCACGGACGAGCGCACGGACGTGGCCCTGATCAAGATCGAGGCCAAGGACATGACGCCGCTGGTGATCGGCGACCCCAAGAAACTGAAGAAGGGCCAGTGGGTGCTCGCCATCGGCTCGCCGTTCGGCCTGGATTCCACCGTGACGTCAGGCATCGTCAGCGCCATCGGCCGCGACACCGGCGAATACCTGCCGTTCATCCAGACTGACGTGGCCGTCAACCCCGGCAACTCGGGCGGTCCGCTGATCAACCTGGACGGCGAGGTCGTGGGCATCAACTCCCAGATCATCTCGCGCAGCGGTGGCTTCATGGGCATCTCGCTGGCCATTCCGATCGATGAAGCCATGCGTGTGGTGGACCAGTTGCGCACGACGGGCAAGGTCACGCGCGGCCGTGTCGGCGTGCAGATCGGTGAAGTCGGCAAGGAAGTGGCCGAGGCCATCGGCTTGCCCAAGGCAGAAGGCGCGCTGGTCAGCAGCGTCGAAGCGGAAGGCCCCGCCGAGCAGGCGGGCGTGCAACCGGGCGACGTGATCCTGAAGTTCAACAAGGAACCGATCAAGCGCTGGTCCGACCTGCCGCGCATCGTCGGGGAAACCAAGCCGGGCACGCGCGCCGACATGGAAGTCTGGCGCAAGGGCAAGAGTATTACGCTGTCGGTCAAGGTTGGCGAAATCCCGACTGAAAAGGCCGCTGCCGCCGGCAAGAAGGCGGCGCCCGAGCCCGAAGTCACGAACGCGCTGGGCCTGAGCGTCATCGATGTGCCGGCCGACGCCCAGAAGAAGCTGCGCATCAAGGGCGGCGTGCAGGTGAAGGTTGCCGAAGGCGCCGCAGCGAAGGCGGGCCTGCAGGAAGGCGACATCGTGTTGGCGCTGAACGACACTGACGTCACTGGCTCCAAGCAGTTCGGCGAACTCGTCGCCAAGCTGGACAAGAGTCGCGCAACGGGCCTGCTGGTTCGCCGTGGCGACCAGACGCAGTGGGTGGCGGTGCCTGCGTCCAAGTGATGACGGGCCGGGTTGGCCGCCGTCCGCCGGGCGCCGCCTTTAGGGTAGGCGACACCGCGGGGGACGGCCGAGGACCGGCACGCCAGGGCGCTTTTTGTCCCGGGGTGCGCCCGGGGCAAAAAAAATGGCTCAAGACCGGCTAAAATGGCTGGTTGCCGCAAGAGGGGGCGCCAGGCGCCCCCTCAGTTTTGTCCGGGCATAGCCCGTCAGCGCCTCTCACGCCGGCCGCGCACAAGCCGGCGGCGGTGTCTCCCGGCAGTATGCCGTCTGTTCCGTCCCTTATAAATTCAAGCATGCAGCATATCCGCAACTTCTCCATCATTGCCCACATCGATCATGGCAAGTCGACCCTGGCCGATCGCCTGATCCAGCGCTGCGGCGGGCTGGCGGATCGCGAGATGTCGGCGCAGGTCCTCGATTCCATGGAAATCGAGCGCGAGCGCGGCATCACCATCAAGGCCCAGACGGCCGCGCTGCATTACAAGGCGCAGGACGGCAAGGTCTACAACCTGAACCTGATCGACACGCCGGGGCACGTCGACTTCTCGTACGAAGTCAGCCGGTCCCTGTCCGCCTGCGAGGGCGCGCTGCTGGTGGTGGACGCATCGCAGGGCGTGGAAGCGCAGACGGTGGCCAATTGCTACACCGCGATCGAGTTGGGCGTGGAAGTCGTGCCGGTCCTGAACAAGATGGACCTGCCGCAGGCCGATCCTGAAGGCGCCCGCCAGGAAGTCGAGGACGTGATCGGCATCGACGCCTCGAACGCCGTGCTGGCCAGCGCCAAGACCGGCATGGGCATCGACGAGATCCTCGAAACCATCGTGGCCCACGTTCCGCCGCCAAAGGGCGATCCCGAGGCGCCGCTGCAGGCACTGGTCATCGACTCCTGGTTCGACAACTACGTGGGCGTCGTGATGCTGGTGCGCATCATCAATGGCGTGCTCAAGCCCAAGGACAAGATCCTGCTGATGGCGTCCGGCGCCACCCACCTGTGCGAGCAGACCGGCGTGTTCACGCCCAAGTCGCAGCAGCGTCCGCATCTGTCGGCGGGCGAAGTGGGCTTCATCATCGCCGGCATCAAGCAGCTCGAAGACGCCAAGGTCGGCGACACCGTCACGCTGGCCAACAAGCCGGCCGCGACCCCCCTGCCGGGCTTCAAGGAAGTCAAGCCGCAGGTGTTCGCCGGGCTGTATCCGGTCGAAAGCTCCGAATACGACCAACTGCGCGATTCGCTCGAAAAACTCAAGCTCAATGACGCTGCGCTGATGTTCGAGCCCGAAGTCTCGCAGGCGCTGGGCTTCGGTTTCCGCTGCGGCTTCCTGGGCCTCTTGCACATGGAAATCGTGCAGGAGCGCCTGGAACGCGAATTCGACATGGACATCATCACCACCGCGCCGTCGGTGGTGTACGAGGTCGAGCAGCGCGATGGCTCCGTGATCACCGTGGAAAGCCCGTCCCGCATGCCCGAGATCGGCAAGATCCAGGACATACGCGAGCCCATCGTGAAGGTCACGCTGTTCATGCCGCAGGACTACGTCGGTCCGGTCATGACGCTGTGCAACAACAAGCGCGGCGTGCAGGTCAACATGAGCTATCACGGCCGCCAGGTCCACCTGGTGTACGAGATCCCGCTGGCCGAGATCGTGCTGGACTTCTTCGACAAGCTGAAGTCGGTGTCGCGCGGCTATGCCTCGATGGACTACGAATTCCTGGAATACCGCTCCGCTGACGTGGTGCGTGTAGACCTGCTGATCAACAACGACCGCGTCGACGCTCTGGCCGTCATCGTCCACCGCAGCAACGCGCGCCACCGTGCGCGCGACGTGGTGACCCGCATGCGCGGCCTGATCCCGCGCCAGATGTTCGACGTGGTCATTCAGGCGGCCATCGGCGCCGAAATCATCGCGCGCGAGAACGTGAAGGCGCTGCGCAAGAACGTGCTGGCCAAGTGCTATGGCGGCGACATCTCGCGC
>DALZRX010000145.1:5786-8982 GCA_032015805.1 Achromobacter sp. | reverse complement strand
CGGGCGCGGCTTTTGGCGCCGCGCCGCGCCGGGCGGAGTTATGATCGATCGCATGACTACTACCTATCCCACTATCGAGCAGACCGTCGGCAACACGCCCCTGGTGCGCCTGCAGCGCATTCCCGGGGCGGCGGGCGACGCGCGCGGCAACGTCATCCTAGCCAAGCTTGAAGGCAACAATCCGGCGGGGTCCGTGAAGGATCGCCCGGCCTTGGCGATGATCAAGCACGCGGAAGCGCGCGGCGACATCAAGCCGGGCGACACCCTCATCGAGGCCACCAGCGGCAACACCGGCATCGCGCTTGCCATGGCGGCCGCGATGAAGGGCTACCGCATGATCCTGATCATGCCGGACAACCTGTCCGTCGAACGGCGCGCGGCCATGGCGGCCTACGGCGCGGAACTCATCCTGACGCCGGCCGACAAGGGCGGCATGGAATACGCACGCGACCTGGCCACCGAGATGCAGGCCGACGGCAGGGGCGTGGTGCTGGACCAGTTCGCCAATCCCGACAATCCACGAGCGCACATTGAAACCACGGGCCCTGAGCTCTGGAATCAGACGGAAGGCCGTATCACGCACTTCGTCAGCGCCATGGGCACCACGGGCACGATCATGGGCGTGTCGACCTACCTCAAGTCGCGCAATCCCGCGGTCCAGGTGGTGGGCGCGCAGCCGGCCGAAGGTTCGCAGATCCCGGGTATCCGCAAGTGGCCCGAGGCCTACATGCCCAAGATCTTCGACCGCAGCCGCGTTGACGCCTACGAATCCATCCAGCAGTCCGAGGCCGAAGTCATGGCGCGGCGGCTGGCCGCCGAGGAGGGCATATTCGGCGGTATTTCGTCCGCTGGCGCACTGGTCGCGGCATTGCGCGTGGCCGAGCGAGTCAACGATGCGACCATCGTGTTCATCGTCTGCGACCGCGGCGACCGCTATTTGTCCACGGGCGTCTTCAACTGACTCGAGGGGCGGCGCCGCGCTGCCCGCTCCGGCCGCGACGGCGGGCCGCAAAAGAAAAACGCCCCGGCGGTTGATTCCGCCGGGGCGTTTGTTTATCCGCGCGTGCGCGGTCAGCGCGCCACGCGGGCTTCGATCTCGGTGGCCAGGTCGGCCACCGACGTTGCGTAGAAATAGCTGCGGTTGTACTTGGTCAGCGCGAAGAAGTTGGGCGTGCCGACGCGATACTGCGCCGTGCCGCGCGCCTCCTCGACCAGATCCACCACCCCTAGCGGCTGGCTGATCCACCCATCGCTGGACGCACCGGGCTGCAGGCGCGAGCCGGCCGCCGTCAGGGTATTCCAGCTTTGCTTGGGTTCGAGGCCGCCGTCCACCAGGGCGGTCGGATCGGCGGGCAGCGCCACGGGCGCAAACACCGGCAGGCCGCGCTGCCAGCCGTGCTGCGCCAGGAAGCTGCCCACGGACATGATCGCGTCCCGGGTATTGTTGGTCAGGTCGATATGGCCGTTGCCGTCACCGTCCACGGCGTAGTGCATCACGCTGGTCGGCATGAACTGCGGCATGCCGATGGCGCCGGCGTACGACCCCTTGGTTTCCAGTTCCAGCTTGTCGTTCATGACCAACGTCAGGAAGTCGGCCAACTGCGTGCGGAACATCGTGGCGCGCTCGGGCTTGGCCGGATCTGGATAGTCGAATGCCAGCGTGGCCAGGGCATCCAGCACGCGGAAATTGCCCATGTTGCGGCCATACAGCGTTTCGACGCCGATGATGGAGGCAATGATCGGCGCGGGCACGCCAAAGCGTTGCGCGGCCTGGTTCAGGAGATCGTGATTTTCGTTGTAGAACTCGACGCCCCAGGCGATGCGCTTGGGCTCGACGAAGCGCGACCGGTAGGTCAGCCAACTGCGCCAGATCTTCTTGCCGGGCGGGGAGGGCGCGATCAGGCGCGCAACGGTGGCGTTGTAGCGCGAGCTTTCCAGCGCGGACACCATTGGCGCCAGTGGAAGCTGGCGTTCGGCGGCCAGCGTTTCGACGAAGGTGCGCACGTCGGGACGCAGCGCGCCGGACGGCGTCAGCGTGGCGGGCGCGTCGTCCGCGAGTTCGGGGCCAAGCGTCGGCGTGCTGGGCCCGATGCGGATGGGAGCGGTCCCTGAAGCCTGGGCCGTCTGGGAATTGAGCGAGGAGGAGGGTGCTGCGGTGGGGGTGGTGGTGGAGCACCCCGCCAGGAGGGCGGAAAGCGCGCCGAGTTGCAGTATTCGCCGACAGATGAACATAATCTTCCTTATGGAGACCATGTATCTTACCCACCCGGCATGCCGCTTGCATGAAATGGGAAGCTGGCATCCCGAAAGCCCGCAGAGGCTGGACGCCATCTCCGACCAGTTGCTCGCAAGCGGCTTGATGCCCTATCTGGATGACCGGCAGGCGCCACAGGCGTCCCGCAACGACCTTTTGCGCGTGCACACTGTCCAGTACCTGGACAGTTTGCAGAATCAGACACCGGACCAAGGGTATTACCCTATCGATCCCGATACCCTCATGAACCCGCACACCTACGAAGCCGCGTTGCATGCGGCCGGAGCGGGGGTAGCCGCGGTCGATGCCGTGCTGGGCGGCGAGGCACGCACGGCCTTCTGCGCCGTCCGTCCCCCCGGGCATCACGCGTGCCGCTCGCAGGCGATGGGATTCTGCTTTTTCAACAACGTTGCCATTGCGGCGCAGCATGCCCTGGACTTTCACGGCCTGACGCGCGTGGCGATCGTGGATTTCGACGTCCACCACGGCAATGGCACCGAAGACGTGTTCGCCGGCGATGACCGGGTGCTCATGTGCAGCTTCTTCCAGCACCCGTTCTTTCCCAACAGCGGCGCGGACCATCCGGCCGCCAACATGCTGAACGTGCCCGTGCCTGCCTACACGGCGGGAGCCGCGGTCAGGACCATCGTCACGGACACCTGGTTGCCGCGCCTGGAGGCTCACCGGCCCGAATTGATCCTGGTTTCGGCGGGTTTTGACGCCCACCGCGAGGACGACATGGGCCAGATGGGCCTGGTGGAGGCGGACTACGCCTGGATTACCGAGCAGCTTGTCGACGTGGCCGATCGTCACTGTCAGGGCCGGATCGTGAGCACGCTCGAAGGCGGTTACAACTTGTCGGCCCTGGGCCGCAGCGTGGTCGCGCACATACGGGCGCTGGCGAAGCTGTAGAATCAGGAAAAAATTGTGCAATGCGATCCC
>DALZRX010000145.1:0-5776 GCA_032015805.1 Achromobacter sp. | reverse complement strand
CCCCTTTGACGAGATCGCCGTCGAGGAAGCCACCCGCCTGAAGGAAAAGGGCGCGGTCGCTGAAGTCGTGGCGGTTTCTTGCGGCGTTGCGCAATGCCAGGAGACGCTGCGCACCGCCATGGCCATCGGCGCCGATCGCGGCGTGCTGGTCCAGACCGACGTCGAACTGCAGCCGCTGGCCGTCGCCAAGCTGCTCAAGGCATTGGTGGACAAGGAACAGCCCCAGCTCGTGATTCTGGGCAAGCAAGCCATCGACGACGACGCCAACCAGACCGGCCAGATGCTCGCCGCGTTGCTGGACTGGCCGCAAGCCACGTTCGCCAGCAAGGTTGAACTTGCCGACGGCAAGGTCACCGTGACTCGCGAAGTCGACGGCGGCCTGGAAACCCTGTCGCTGAAGCTGCCGGCCATCGTCACCACCGACCTGCGCCTGAACGAGCCGCGCTACGTCACGCTGCCGAACATCATGAAGGCCAAGAAAAAGCAGCTGGACACCGTCACGCCGCAAGACCTGGGCGTCGATCCCGCTCCTCGCCTGAAGACGCTGAAGGTCAGCGAGCCGCCCGCCCGCAAGGCCGGCATCAAGGTCGCCGATGTTGCGGCCCTGGTGGACAAACTCAAGAACGAAGCGAAGGTGGTCTGAACATGACGACGCTGGTTATTGCCGAACACGATAACGCCCAACTCAAGGGCGCAACCCTGAACGCCGTCGCCGCCGCCGCCAAGATCGGAGGCGACGTGCATGTGCTGGTCGCCGGCTCCAACGCGCGCGCCGTGGCGGACCAGGCTGCCCAAGCCGCCGGCGTGGCGAAGGTGCTGCTGGCCGATGCACCGCATCTGGCCGACGGCCTGGCCGAAAACGTCGCGGCGCAGGTGCTGGCCGTGGCTTCGAGCTACAGCCACATTCTTTTCCCGGCGACCGCCTCCGGCAAGAACGTGGCGCCGCGCGTCGCTGCCAAGCTGGACGTGGCCCAGATCTCGGACATCATCGGCGTGGAATCCGCCGATACGTTCCAGCGCCCGATCTACGCCGGCAACGCCATCGCCACCGTGCAATCGGCGGACGCCGTCAAGGTCATCACCGTGCGCACGACCGGCTTTGACGCTGTAGCCGCTCAAGGCGGTTCCGCTTCGGTCGAAGAGGCCGCTGCCGTTGCCGATTCGGGCCTGTCTTCGTTCGTGGGCCGCGAAGTCGCCAAGAGCGATCGTCCGGAACTGGCCGGCGCCCGCGTCGTGGTGTCGGGTGGCCGCGGTCTGGGCAGCGCCGAAAACTTCAAGATCCTCGATCCGCTCGCCGACAAGCTGGGCGCCGCACTGGGCGCGTCGCGTGCCGCGGTCGACGCCGGCTATGCGCCGAACGACTGGCAGGTTGGCCAGACCGGCAAGATCGTCGCGCCGCAGCTGTATGTGGCAGTCGGCATCTCCGGCGCCATCCAGCATCTGGCCGGCATGAAGGATTCGAAGGTCATCGTCGCCATCAACAAGGACGCCGAGGCGCCGATCTTTGGCGTGGCCGATTACGGCCTGGTCGGAGACCTGTTCCAGGTGGTGCCGGAACTGACGAACGCACTGTAAATCACAGCGCAGGCGTCAAACAGTCCGCGGGCCGAGTGCCCGCGGATTTTTTTTGTGCGTGGCAACTGAGCGCGCAACTTGCATGCCCAGAATTTTCAAAATCGTTGGATTTTCAAAAATACTCTGATAAGGTATTTCGCGCGCTACCCACGTTTGCGATTGTGTTTGACCTGTACAGAACGAAGGAGATTCGGGATGGAATGGTTCTTTGACACGCTACGTAAGTACCCGGAGTTGGCTATTTTCCTGACCCTGGGCCTTGGATACTGGATCGGGTCCAAGAAAATATTCGGATTCAATCTGGGCGCTGTAACTGGAACCCTGTTGGTGGGCGTGCTGGTCGGCCAACTCAACATTTCAATTGCCCCGATTCTCAAGCAGGTGTTCTTCCTGCTTTTTCTTTTTGGTCTCGGCTATGGCGTCGGACCGCAATTCTTCCGCGGCATGAAAAGCGATGGCCTGCCCCAGGTCATTTTTGCCGTCATCATCTGCGTGCTCTGCCTGCTTGTCACCTGGGTGACCGCCATTGGATTCGGCTTTGATGCCGGCACCGCCGCGGGGCTGCTTTCCGGCGCGCAGACCATCTCGGCGGTCATGGGCGTGGCGACCGACACGATCAACGGCCTGTCCGTCGATGCCGCGACCAAGAAGCAATGGATCGACAGCATCCCGGTTGCGTATGCGGTCTGCTACATCTTTGGCACGGTCGGCAGCGCCTGGCTGCTGGCGTCCCTGGGTCCCAAGCTGATGCGCGTGGACATCGTGAAGGAATGCCGGGAGTACGAGGCCAAGATGTCCGGGGGCGCGGACTCGATGGAACTGTCGGGCTACCGCAAGTTCACGGCGCGGGCCTACCGGTTGGACAATGCGGAATACGTGGGCAAGACCGTGGGCGACCTGGAGGCGAGGTTCGTGGACGCGCGCGTCTTTGTCGAACGCATCCGCCGCGGCGACCAGATCATCGACGCCGAATCCACCACCGCACTGCAGGCCGGCGACGTGCTGGGCGTGACTGGCCGCCATGACGCGCTGGTGCTGCAGGCCTCGGGCCTCATCGGCACCGAGGTCGAAGATCGCGACGTCATCAACCTGCCCGCGGAAGTCGTTGAAGTCGTGCTGACCAATAAGAACGTCGCTGGCAAGACACTCAAGGAACTGGCCGAGAACGAGACCGTGCGCCAATTGGGCCGCGGCGTCTTCCTGCGCAAGGTCGTGCGCGGCGGCCACGAGATGCCGGTCAACTGGGGCCTGAAACTGGACCGCGGCGACCGCCTCTTCGTCCTGGGCGCCAAGCGCGACGTCGAACGGGTCGTGGGCAAGCTGGGCTACGTGGATCGGGCCACCAACCAGACCGACATGGTGTTCGTGGGATTCGGCATCCTTCTGGGCGGCTTGTTCGGCACCCTGGTGCTGACGGTGGGCGGCATTCCGATCACGTTGTCGACCTCCGGCGGCGCGCTGATCTCGGGGCTGGTGTTCGGTTACCTGCGTTCTGTGCATCCGACCTTCGGCCGCGTGCCGGAGCCCGTGCACTGGTTCCTGACATCCGTTGGCCTGACCGCGTTTGTCGCGGTGGTGGGCATCGTGTCGGGGCCAGGCTTCGTGCAGGGCTTCCAGCAACTGGGCGCCAAGCTCTTCATCGCGGGCGTCATCGCCACCAGCGTGCCGATGATATTGGGCGTGTTCATCGCCCGCTATGTCTTCAAGTTCCACCCCGCCATCGCGCTGGGTGTCTGCGCCGGCGCCCGGACCACCACCGCGGCGATCGGACAGATCACCGAGACGGCCAAGAGCCAGGTGCCGGCGCTTGGTTACACGGTGCCTTATGCCATTGGCAATACCCTGCTCATCATCTGGGGCATTGTCATCGTCTTGCTCATGGCTTAGCAGGACTGCCCGCAAGCCTTGGCTTGCGGGTGCTACAGAGAAGCGCGGCAATCGTAACGGCGCCCGCCTTCACGGCGCCTGTCATCAAGCACACCAGGAGTACACAACATGGCTTCCACTGCGCCCGTCACGGTCAGCCTGGCTTCGGCCCTGAAGACCACGCGTTCCCACCAGCGCGACCTCGAACAGCTTTCTCCGTTTGAACTGAAGGACTACCTGATCACGCTGGCCAAGGACAACCAGCAGTCGGCCGCGGCGACCATGTTGAATGCGGGCCGCGGCAATCCCAACTGGATCGCCACGGAGCCGCGGGACGCCTTCTTCCTGCTGGGCCAGTTCGCCATGAAAGAGGCGCGCCGGGTGCGCGACGACGGCATCCTCGCGGGCATGCCGGCCAAGAAGGGGTGCGCCGACCGGCTGCGCAAATTCCTTTCCAAGCACAAGAGCGAAGACGGCTACAACTTTCTGCTGGGGGTGCTGGAATACGGCGTGAAGATCAAGGGCTTCGATCCGGACGAGTGGATCCATGAACTGACCGACAGCATCATCGGTGACCACTATCCGGTGCCGCCCCGTGCGCTGGTGCATACCGAGCAGATCATCCACGACTACCTGATCAAGGAAATGTGCGACGGCCGTCCGCCCAAGGGCAAGTTCGACCTCTTTCCGGTGGAGGGTGGCACGGCGGCCATGTGCTACATCTTTGATTCGCTGATGGTCAACGGCCTCTTGAAGCAGGGCGACACCATCGCGCTGTTCCTGCCCACGTTCACGCCGTACATCGAGATCGCGCACCTGGAGCGCTTCCAGTTCAAGATCGTGGGCATCAACGCCAGCAGCATGCGCGAGGACGGCACGCACGACTGGCACTACCCGGCCTCGGAAATCGCCAAGCTGGAGGACCCCAAGATCAAGCTGGCGGTCACGGTGAATCCCAGCAACCCGCCGTCGGTGGCGTTCAGCCCGGCCGAGATGAAGCAGATCGTGCGCCTGATCCGCAAGAATCCCGATCTGGTGCTGGTGACGGACGACGTGTACGGCACCTTCGTGCCGAACTTCCGTTCGCTGATGGCGGAGGTGCCGCAGAACACCATCTGCGTGTACTCCTTCTCGAAGAACTTCGGCTGCACGGGCTGGCGCCTGGGCGTCATCGCCACGCACGAAAACAACACGATGGATCGGCGCATCGCCGAGCTGCCGGCCTCGTGGAAAAAGCGCCTGGACAAGCGCTACGGCGCCATGACGATGGAGCCTGAAAAACTGAAGTTCATCGACCGTCTGGTCGCCGACAGCCGCGAGGTGGCCCTGAATCACACGGCCGGCCTGTCGTTGCCGCAGCAGGTGCAGATGGGCTTTTTTGCGCTGTCCCACCTGCTGGACCTGAAGGACGCCTACAAGCACCTGACCATGCAGATCGTGCGCAGCCGCCGCGATTCGCTGTGGCGCGGGCTGGGCATCCCCATGCCGCCCGAAGATCCCATGCGCGGCTGGTATTACGTCGAACTGGACTTCATGGTCTGGGCCAAGGTCATGTATGGAGATGCCTTCTGCAAGTACATGATCGACAACTACGAGCCGGTGGACTTCCTGTTCCGCCTCGCGGAAAAGTCGGGTGTCGTGCTGATGGATGGCGGCGGCTTTGGCGGGCCCCCGTGGTCGATCCGCATCTCGCTGGCCAACCTGGACGATGCGGACTACGCCAAGATCGGCAAATACATGGTCGAATCCGCGACCGAGTATGTCGAGGCCTGGAAGGCGTCCGAGCTGGTGCGTTCGGGTCCGACGGCGGGCAAGGGCCAGACGGTCAAGGCAACGGCCGCCAAGAAACGCCCGGCAGCCGGCAAGACGGCGGCCAAGAAAGCCGTGAAGAAGGCGGTGAAGAAGGCCGATACCGCGGCCAAGTCGGCCAAGAAGGCAACGGCCAAATAGCCAATCACAGGGCGGCGTGCACTCATGACGTGTTCGGTCGGGTTTTTCAATAGCGTCCCCATCGCGGTGCTGTTCGTCACGGTGGGCTTGGGATACCTGATCGGCAAGCTGAAGGTCGGGCCGATTCAGCTAGGCGGCGTGTGCGGCACGCTTATCGTCGCCCTGCTGATCGGCCAGACGGGATGCCAGATGCGCGGCGACCTGAAGGAGGTTGCCTTCGCCCTGTTCATCTTCGCGATGGGCTACTCCGGTGGCCCGCAGTTCTTCGCCAATCTCAACCGCTCCAGCCTTCGCTATGTCGTGCTGCCGCTGATCGAGGCGGCGCTGGTGCTGACCATCGTGCTGGCGGCCGTGCCGCTCTTCGGGCTGGATGCCGGCACGGCCG
>DALZRX010000144.1:0-9039 GCA_032015805.1 Achromobacter sp. | reverse complement strand
ACTGTCTGAGCTGCGAAGGAGCGAGACTATAGCATAGAAAATTGCGCTGTCATGCCAGCGTCGCAAATTTGTTGTTGGCGCCACCCCGTGCCGGGCGACACGGACCTGCCTGCCCGTGTCGAAGCATGGCGCACGGCTGATCTTCCCTATATATATAGAGAGCGACCGCCCTGCTCGGCGGACTAGTTTGTCCGTTTACTATTCGCCTGTACGCCGCCTCTCACTGGAGACAAAGACCTTATGCCCCCTGCGATCGCCTTGAGCGAAGACATCCTGATCAACGTTACTCCGTTCGAAACGCGCGTTGCGCTGGTGGAACTGGGTTCGGTCCAGGAATTGCACGTTGAACGAAGCATTCAGCGGGGCCACGTCGGCAACATTTATCTTGGGCGGGTGGTGCGAGTTCTGCCCGGGATGCAAAGTGCGTTCATCGACATCGGGCTGGAGCGCGCGGCATTCATCCATATTGCCGATCTTCGCGAGAACCGTAGCGAGCGCAGCCAGGGGCTGACGCCGACACCCATCGAAAAGCTGATTTTCGAGGGACAGACGCTGATGGTGCAGGTGGTCAAGGATCCGCTGGGCACCAAGGGCGCCCGGCTGTCCACGCAGATCAGCATGGCGGGTCGAATGCTGGTTTTCCTGCCCCATGACCCGCACATCGGTATTTCGCAGAAGATCGATTCTGAGTCCGAGCGCATCCAATTGCGGGAACGCCTGCAGGCCTTGATGCCCGCGGACGAGAAAGGCGGCTTTATTGTGCGCACGCAGGCGGAGGGCGCCAACGATGCCGAGCTGACCGCTGACGTCGAGTATCTGCGCAAGCTATGGACCAGTGTCCAGGCAGCCGCCCGGACGCAGCCCGCCCCCGCGTTGTTGCACCAGGACCTGACGCTTGCGCAGCGCGTGCTGCGTGACATGGTGGGGCCCGATACCGGATCGATTCTTGTGGATTCGCGCACGACGTCGGCAGCGATGATGGAATGGGCGCGTGTTTATACGCCCTCGGTGGTGGACCGCATCCAGCATTACAGTGGCGAGCGGCCGCTGTTCGATACCGCCAATGTGGACGACGAGATCGCGCGCGCGCTGTCGCGCCGGGTGGACCTGAAATCCGGCGGCTATCTGATCATCGACCAGACGGAGGCGTTGACGACGGTGGACGTCAATACCGGTGGCTTTGTGGGCGGCCGCAATTTCGACGACACCATCTTCAAGACCAACCTGGAGGCAGCGCAGGCGATTGCGCGCCAGCTCCGATTGCGCAACTTGGGCGGCATCGTGATCCTGGACTTCATCGATATGGAAGAGCAGGAACATCGCGACACCGTGCTGGCGGAATTGAAGAAAGCGTTGTCGCGCGATCGGACCCGCATGACCGTCAACGGATTCACGCAACTGGGCCTGGTGGAAATGACGCGCAAGCGCACGCGCGATTCACTGGCGCACCAGCTCTGCGAGCCCTGCCCCATGTGCGAATCGCGCGGCAATGTCCGCACGCCTCGCACCGTCTGCTATGAAATCCTGCGCGAAATCCTGCGCGAGGCAAGGCAGTTCAATCCGAAGGAGTTCCGCATCCTTGCATCGCAGGAAGTGGTTGATCTTTTCCTGGAAGAGGAAAGCCAGCATCTGGCGATGCTCGGCGACTTCGTAGGCAAGCGGGTGTCGCTGGAAGTGGAAGCGACGTACTCGCAGGAGAAGTACGACATCATCCTCGTCTGATAGCACAGGATGAATGCCTAATCATCGGACTGACGGAAGAGCCGCGCATGCAGACGCGGCTTTTTTCTTTTGAAGCTACGTGTATTCAACGGCATCCGACGACACAAAATACGCGGGGCTTCGCAGCGTGCTTCGTACTGGTTGCTGGAACTGAGGCCCGCGCAGCGAGCCATTCTTCACTGCATCGGGTCGATCAACGATCACCGAATCAGGCACGCCCCTACCCGAATCGCAATCTCGCTTCAACCCGATATGTGAGGATTGTGTGACTTAACGATTCGATTGCAATGATTCTTGAAACCGGTGGCGGCGAGTTAGGGTTATCGATAAGCTGCGGGCGCTTTGCCAGGTGGCCTGCCGCCTTGGCGCTTTTCCCTTAGTTATCCGGAGGTCATTGCAATGAAGTCCCTATTCCGTCCGCTCTTGGTGCTGGTCGCAGCCCTGCCGCTGGTGCTGGCAGCCTGCGGCGACAAGGAGCCCGAACAGCGCGCCGCGTTCACGCAGTTCCTGCAGACGCGCATCGTGGACAAGCCGGGTGTGCGCGTGCCGAAACTGACGGATGAAGAAAAGAAGTCCTTTGGCGACTACGCCGCGCAGTACGCCGTGATCACCGACTTCAATGCGGGCATGGATGCGTCGGTCAAGCCGCTGTCGGGCATTCTGCAGAAAGGCCAGGTGCGCTCGCTGAACGACATCGTGACGCGTCGCGACGATCTTAAGACCGTGCGCGCATCGCTCGACGACATGAACACCGCGCTGAAAGAACAGCGAGCCAAGGCAGATGCCGCCCACGCGCAGCTCAAGCAACCGGAGGACCTGAAGGCGATGTACGACAAGGCCTACGAGAAGACGGTCAGCCTGCCTGCCGACACGTTCGGCGACGTGCTGCCGCAGATCAACGCCACCTACGACGCCAGCCTGAAGATTGCGGACTACGTCGAGGCGCACAAGGCGCAGATCGAGATCAAGGGCGCTAGTGTGACCGTGACGGATGCCGCGGTACAGGCCGAATTGAACAAGCTTCTGCAAGACCTCAACGCCCAGGCCAAGAATGTGCAGCAGGCGCAGACGCGTCTGCAGGCCGTGGTGATGGGCCGCTAAGCGCCGTTTCCACACGCAGTCTTTGCATGTCGCCCCGCCGCCACCCAAAGGTGCGGCGGGGTTTTTTCATGCTGTGAAGATTATCAGGCGGGCGCCGCCGCAACACGATTGCGACCGGCCTCCTTCGCCTGGTACACGGCCGCGTCAGCCGCCTCCACAAGGCCCGCCGGCGTGCCGCCTTTATGTGGAACCGCCTCCGCTACCCCGATGCTGACGGTGACATTGCCGCAATCGCTTTCCTGATGCGGAACGGCAAGTTCCTCGACCGCGCGCCGGATGGTTTCGCCGATGGCCATTGCGCTTTCGCGGTCGGTCCCGGGCAGCAGCATCACGAACTCCTCGCCCCCATAGCGGGCCGCCAGATCGCGCGGACGGCGGGCCACGTCTTTAAGCACGCCTGCGAGCCTCTTGAGCAGCACGTCGCCTTCCTGGTGGCCATAATGATCGTTGTATCGCTTGAAGTGGTCGGCATCCAGGAACAGCAGCGACAGCGGCGTGCGATCGCGCCGCGCGGCCGCCCACTCGGTGTCCAGCGTGGCGTCGAAGGTACGCCGGTTGGCGATGCCGGTCAGCCCATCCGTCTGGGCCTGTCGCGCCAGTTGCGCTTCGAACGCCTGCCGCCAGCGCATCTCGCGCCGGAAGAGGACGATCTGCGCCATCACTGAAGCGAAGAGCGCCAACGTCACGGGCACAATGAGCGCGGCGCGGCGCACCCACGGCTCAAGCAGGTCGTCCACGGCCAGCGCGACATCGATCACCAGCGGCGTGCGTTCAATGGCGTCGAACGCATAGAGCCGATTGACGCCATCGTGCGACAGCACGCCGACGAATGCGCCCTCGCGTCCGATCAGGTACTGCTGGAAGTCGAGCGGCACGTCAACGCCGCTGCGGGCATCGGCGCGTGAATAGGGATTGCGCACGAGGACGGCGCCATCGTCGCGAAAGACCGTGATGGCATCGTGCGGCCCGATGGACACCTCGGCAAAGCGGTCGCGGAAGTACGCCAGGCGCAGGGAGCCGGCGACGACACCGGCGAAACTGCCGTCGGCGTTGGAGATCCGCCGGCTGATGGCAATGCTCTCGTCGCCCCCACGCAGCCGGCTATGGTACGGCCGGCTGACGAACAGGCCCACGTCGTCGGCGTCGCGGTGCACCTGGAAGTAATCGCGCTCCGCGAAATTTGTGTCTGACGGGGTAAGCGCCAGCGAGTCGTGGAGGATGTTGCCCTGGGCGTCCAGCACGACAATGGCGCCCAGGTAGACGGCCGTCGCCGAGCGATCGAACAGGAACCGGTGTAGCGCCTGCGACGGGAGATCGGCAATGCCTGGCTCGCCCAGACGGTCCATCACACCGAGCAGCGACAGATCATAGACATGCAGTGTCCGGCCGATGTCTGCCGCGAGCACGCTCGCGAGATTGCGCGCCGAGACGTAAGCGGATTCCCAGGTGACGCGGCGATCACTCCACAGCAACGCGACCGCCGCCGCACAGATTCCGATGGCCACCAGCCCGGCCAACGCATATAGCGTTCGGTGCACGATCCCGCGGGATTTCAATACGTCGCTCCTTCGCAATGGCGGCCCGGTTGGCGTAGTTCATATGCAGGTTTCGCATGATGATGCCGATCTCCGATGCGAGGCGCAAGACAACGCCGCCCGGGGCGACATGCCCTGGGCGGCGTTCGAATGCGGTGAGGCGGATATTGATGTGCGGCGTCTGCCGGCGAGCCGGCAGACAGAACGAAAGTTCGGCGGCCGCGCGGCGCGGCGGTCGCGCCGCTTCAGGACACTGCGGCGGCGGCGATCCGGAAGGGAAAGGCCTTGGCGCCACGCGCCTTGTCGGTTTCGCGGTGGGCGTTGATGGCCCATGCGGGCCCCACCCCGCCCGCTTGCGACATCAACTCGCGTGTGAGCACTCCCGAGAATCCGCAACGAAGCGTCATGGCCTGACGCCGGGCAAGCTCGATTCCTATGGCGTGCGACGTGGTCGAATTACGGTCCGTTTGCAGCATGGCAGCCCCCTGGCAAAAGCGCTTCCTGAATGAAGCGTCATTGCGGATTAATCTACCCTAGCCTTTTGATTTTGCGCGTGAAATTATGCGTAAAGTAATGCAAAGATCCGGAAATGCACGCCGGAAAACAACCGTCAGGCCGATGGACTGGCCGCGGTATCTCCCGTTTCGCGGTCCGGCCGGTCGTTTATGCCATCCGGCTGACCAGTCATATTTCCGTAGAGCAATGACCGGCCGGCGAACAGCCCGCCCGCCACTTCGAGGTCGAAACGCTCGTTATCGCGTTGCCGCACGTCCTGGATGACCTCCTCGGCCTCGTCCGGGGGCACGCCGATGGCGCGCAGCGCCGCTTCGCCGAAGACCAGCGCCGATTCCAGGGTCTCGCGGACCTGGAAGTCGACGCCCTCGCGAGCCAGGGCCAGCGAATGGATGCGGTCGTACGCCCGCACCACCACACGCACCAAGGGAAACTCGGATTTGATGAGTTGCACCATATGGGTGGCGGCGCGCGGGTCGTTGATGCACACCAGGATGGCGCAAGCGTTCTCGGCGCCCGCGGATCGCAGCATGTCGACTCGCGTTCCGTCCCCGTAATAGACCTTCACGCCCCATTTAGCGGCGGCGCGGATCGCGTCGGTGTCGGTGTCCAGGATCGATACCTTGACGCCACGCGCCAGCATCGCCTGCGTCACGATCTGACCGAAGCGGCCGAAGCCTACGATGAGGGCGCACCCGTCCAGGTCTCGGGCCACGTCTACCCCGTCCATCGACGGCGCCGGCTTGGGCAGCAGCCAGCGCAAGGCCAGCACGCACAACGGCGTCAGCGCCATGGAAATGATGACGACTGCGGTCAGCACCGCGCCCGTGTGCGCATCGAAGATGCCTTTTTCGGCGGCCGCGCTGTACAGCACGAAGGCGAACTCGCCGCCCTGCGCCAGCAACGCGCACCGGGTGATCGCTTCGGCATGCGTCGCGCGCAGCAGGCGCGCGACGAGATAGACGCCCACCGATTTCACCAACATGAACACGATGACGCCCGCCAGGATGAGCGGCCATTCCCGCGCCACGGCCGACAGGTCCAGCGACATGCCCACGCCCAGGAAGAACAGGCCAAGAAGGATGCCGCGAAAAGGCTCGATCTCTGCTTCAAGCTGATGCCGGAACGTGGATTCGGACAGCAGGACGCCGGCCAGGAACGCGCCCATGGCCATGGAGAGACCGCCCAACTCCATTAGCAGCGCTGCGCCCAGCACGACGAGCAACGCGGCCGCGGTCATCACTTCGCGGGCGTGGGCGGCGGCCAGCAGGCGGAACAGCGGGTTGAGCAGCCACCGCCCCGCGGCCAGCAACGCCAGGATGCAACCGACCGCGATGGTCGCCTGCAACCAGGGATCGCCATGGCTGTCGCCACTGGCTGGCGCCAGCAAGGCGGCCAGCGCCAGCAGCGGAACGATCGCCAGATCTTCGAGCAGCAGGATGGAAACGATGCGCTGGCCCTGCGCACTGGCGGTCTCGTCGCGCTCGGCCAGGATCTGCATCACGATCGCCGTGGACGACAACACGAATCCCATCGCGGCCATGAACGACGCGGCGCCCGACATGCCGGCCAAGAGGCCCACGCCCGTGAGAAGCGCGCCGCAAACCAGCACCTGCGCGACACCCAGTCCGAAAATCTCGCCACGCAGTTTCCAGAGGCGCGACGGCTGCATCTCCAGGCCGATGATGAAAAGAAACATCACCACGCCCAATTCGGCGACATGCAGGATGGATTTAGGGTCGGAAAAAAAGCCGATGCCGAAGGGACCGATCGCCAGGCCGGCGGCGAGGTAGCCGAGGACCGAACCCAGTCCGAGACGCTTGAACAAGGGGACGGCAATCACCGCTGCGCCGAGCAAGACGACGACGTTGAGGACTTGATTGCCTTCGGAAGGCAGGGCCATGGAGCGCTCCTGGTTGCATGGCGGGCCGAAACGCCTGGGGCGCGGCCCTGCCCGCTACGCGCAGGCTGGGGCCATTTTCCGGCAAACCACGGGATTGGCAAACAGGAACTTCGGCAATGAAAAGCCGCCCCGAGGGGCGGCGGCTGGGGAAAGACGTGCGGCGGGGCTCAGTCTTCCCGGAACTGCATCTTGTAGAGCGACGCGTACAGGCCATCGGCCGCCAGGAGTTCCGCGTGCGGGCCCTGTTCGACGATCTTGCCGGCGTCCAGAACGATGATGCGGTCGGCGTTCTGCACCGTGGAAAGCCGGTGCGCGATGACTAGCGTGGTGCGGCCCTTCATCAGGCGTTCCAGCGAGGCTTGCACTTGACGTTCGGACTCGTTGTCCAGCGCCGAGGTTGCTTCGTCCAGGATCAGGATGGGCGCGTTCTTGATAAGCGCCCGTGCAATCGCCAGACGCTGGCGCTGGCCGCCGGACAGGCGGGCGGCGTTTTCGCCCACCGGCGTGTTGATGCCTTCGGGCAGGCCCTCGACAAAATCGAGCAGGTTGGCGGCGGCAAGCGCATCGCGCACCTTCTGGTCGCTGGACTTGCCCAGGGCGCCGTAGCCCACGTTTGCCGCGATCGTGTCGTCGAACAGCACCACGTCCTGGCTGACCAGCGACAGGTGCGAGCGCAGGCTGCGCAGGGTCAGTTCGTCGATGGGCACGTCGTCCACCAGGATCTGGCCGCTGTCGGCCAGCACGAAGCGGGGCAACATGTTGACCAGGGTGGTCTTGCCGCTGCCCGAGCGTCCGACGAGGGCGACGGTCTGGCCCGGCTCGACCACGAAGGAAATCTCCTTGACCGTGTCGCGGTCGGCGTCGGGGAAGCGATGCGACACGCTGCGGAATTCGACCTTGCCGCGCACGGGCTCGGGCAGTTCCTTGGTGCCGGTGTCGTTTTCCGGCACCTGGTCGATCAGCGTGAACACGCTTTCGGCCGAGACCAGCATTTTCTGCATCCGAGCGGCCACATTGGTGAGCCGTTTGATGGGGTCGAAGATCTGGGCCAGTGCTGCCATGAACGAGGCGAAGCTGCCCACGGTGAGCGAGCCGCTGTTGGCCTGACTGAGCGCCACGGCGATGACCGCGCCCACGGAGATCGAAATGCAGACCTGGGTGAGCGGGGTCAGTGCCGCGTCGGCGGTGGCCGTGCGCATGGCAAAGCGGCGCAGGCGCCGGCTGACGAAATCGAAGCGGCCGCGCTCGACTTCGTAGCCATCGAACAGCTTGATGACGCGCTGGCCATCGATGCCCTCGCCGACCACACGGGTCAGCTCGGCGTTCATGTTGACGGTTTCGCGATTGATGCGGCGCAGGCGCTTGATGAAAAAGCGGGAGATCATGACCGAGACCGGCAGCATGACCAGAATGATCAGCGTCAGCACCCACGACATGTACAGCAGCACGCAGATCAGCGCGATGACGACCAGGGTTTCGCGCACCAGCACCGTGATGACGTCGGTGGCGTAGCCGGTGACGTTGCCCGCATCGATGGTGAAGCGGTTCAAGAGGCGCCCGGTGTCGCCGCGCTTGAAGTCGGCGTCCGGCAGGCCCAGGAGACGCTCGAACATGTCCCGACGCATGCCAAGCAGCACATTGTTGGCCACCCAGGCAAGCAGATAGTCGCTGAAGAAATTGCAGATGCCCCGCAGCAGGATCAATCCGACGACCGCCAGCGGCAGCGCCCAGACGTAATACGGCTTGGCGCCCGAGAAGCCGCCGTCCAGCAGGGGCTTCATGATGACCGCCAGAACGGGCTGCGTGGCCGCTGCGCCTGCCATCAACAGGACGGCCGCCACCAGGCCTTTCCAGTACGAGCCGACGCGGCTGTAGATACGCGCCCAGAGTTCGGATTTGACGGGTTGGGAGCCCGCTGGCGCATTCCGTGCGGCAGAATTCAAAGGGATCACTCGCTTTTATACAATTGTGCCCAGGATTGTACCGGCTGCGCGCCCGCGCACCGTCCCTGCCCCTTAGCCCTATCCGCGCCCAGGCGCCCTTCCATGTCCGATATCAGTTGCCTGTATGTCCGCTTGCCCAATTGGGTCGGCGATGTCTGCATGAGCCTGCCCAGCCTGCGCGCGTTGGCGGCAAGCGGCCTTCCCTTGGTCCTGTGCGCCCGGCCCTGGGCCCGCGATCTGCTCGATGGCGTGGACAAGCTGGATTTCATCCCCATGCGCGGCAAGGTGGGACCGGACCGGGCGGCGGTCAGCGCCCACCGGC
>DALZRX010000143.1:0-9062 GCA_032015805.1 Achromobacter sp. | reverse complement strand
CGCGCCCGCGTTTACGCCCACGCAAGGCGCGCCTGCCGCGCCGACCGAGCCACGTATCGTCCTGCCCTGGGAGGATGAACCCGTGGCGCCGCCCGCGCCGGCGATTCCCCCCGCAGTGCTGCGCGGCCGGGACGACATCCGCAAACGTGCCGAGCCGGAAGTCGCCATGCCGGACGACGAGGCCCAGGACGATCACGATCACGATGCTGACGACGACGGCGAGCCGTTCCTGCGGGAGCGGGAACCGCATCGCGCCACGCCCGCTTCCTGGTCGGCCGCATCTCGGCCCGCGGTTTCTCAGCCTGCCACTTCTCAGCCCGCCACTTCTCAGCCAGCCACTTCTCAGCCTGCCACTTCTCATCCCGCCGCATTTCAGCCTGGCACTTCCCGGCCCGGCGCGAACCGCAGCGAGCCAATCGTCGCCACCCGTTCCGGCGAGCCGGTGTTCGATTGGCACGCCGGCCGCCAGCGCGCCGACGTGCGTGACGATGAGTGGGATGACACACACGGCAACTGGCGGGGGGAGCCACGCGGCGACGTACGCCATGAGGTCCGGGACGAAGATCGCGACGACATCCGCGCCGACATCCGCGACCCCGAACGCGACGACGAATACGAAAACGAAGACGACCTCGACCATGGCGCCCACGAACCGGTGCTGGGAGACACGCGCACGCGCTATTCCAGCGCCACGGACGTTGGCCGCGCACCGCCCGAATTCCTGGACCAGGATCGCATCGAGCGCAGCGGCCTCGTGCGCAAGCTGTGGGGTTACGCGTGCCTCATCGGCCTGATCGCGCTGGGCCTGCAACTGCTGTACGTATACCGCACCGACATCGCCAACTCCGTGCCGGCGCTGCGTCCGGCGCTGGAGGTAGTGTGCAAGCCGCTGGACTGCACGGTCGGCTATGCGCGCCGGCGCGACCTCATCAGCATTTCCTCGTCGTCGCTGCAGCCGCCCGCGGGCGCCGCCGCCATCGACGACGGGCGCACCCGCCTGGTGCTGACCGTGATGCTGCATAACCGCCACGACAAACCTCAGCATTGGCCTGCGCTGGTGCTGGAACTGAACGACCTGTCGGACACGGTTGTCGTGCGCAAGGTGCTGATGCCCGAAAACTACCTCACGCCGCAGCAGTTGAGCGGCCCGTTCGGCCCGCAAGGCGCACTGAAGATTTCCGTTCCCATTGAAGTGACCGGCGTTCAGGTCAATGGCTACCAACTCGACAAGTTTTTTCCGTAAAGGATGACAAGCATGGCAACTCCTGTTCTGGTCTGCGGTTCGATGGCCTTCGACACCATCGCGGTATTCGAGGGACGCTTCAAGGAGCACATTCTTGCCGACCGCATTCAGTCGCTGAGCGTGTCGTTCCTGGTGCCGAGCATGCGCAAGGAATATGGCGGCTGCTCGGGCAACATCGCCTACAACATGAATCTGCTGGGTGGCGCGCCCGTGCCGGTCGCCACCGTGGGCGAGGACGCGGGCGAGTACATGCAGCGCCTGTCCGGCCTGGGCATCGACGTCAGCCGCGTCAAGGTCATTCCGGAGACCTTCACCGCGCAGTGCTTCATCACCACCGACCTGGACGACAACCAGATCACTGCCTTCCATCCGGGCGCCATGTCGTTCGCCGCGCAAAACGACCTGAGCGACGCCGATGCCGCCTGGGCCATCGTCGCACCGGACGCGAAGGAAGGCATGTTTGCCCATGCCGAGCGCCTGCACAAACGCGGCATCCCCTTCATTTTCGACCTGGGCCAGGCCATGCCGCTGTTCGACGGCGCCGATCTCGAGCGCATGCTCAAGCTGGCGCAGGCGCTCACGGTCAACGACTACGAAGCCGGGGTGGTCGAGCAGCGCACGGGCCGCAGTGTCGCCGACATTGCGCGCACCCTGCAGGCCGTGGTCGTGACGCGGGGCGCCGAAGGCGCCACGCTGCACACCGAAGGCAAGACCATTCAGATCGAACCCGTGCGCGCCTCGCAGGTGGTGGATCCGACGGGCTGCGGCGATGCGCAGCGCGGCGGCCTGCTCTATGGCCTGACCAGCGGGTGGAACTGGGAAGACAGCTGCCGCCTCGGCAACGTCATGGGTGCGATCAAGATCGCATCGCGCGGCCCGCAGAACCACGTGCCCACGCGCGCGGAGATCGATGCCGTGCTGCACGCCACGTACGGCATCCATCTGCCGGCCTGAGCGAAAAGGACTCGGGGAACGGTCATACGGCGCACAGGTCCAACCGCGGCGCATATGCAATCGCAACGGGCTGTAGCCCGTTGTGTCGCACTGGATTTTGCAGCTTCTGGCGGAGCGTTTCAGTCTGTTGCCAGCGCGCTTGCCGGGCGTTTTGCCCGGAGTATGATCACTTACCGTCGGCAGTGCCCGAATGAGGAGTCCAAATGAATCATATAAAGTCTTTTTCCCTGGTGACGCCGCGCACTGGCCGTTGGTTGGCTGTCGCGGCAGTGGTGACGTCGGTGGCAGTGCTGGGCGGATGCGCAAACCCCAGCGCCTCGAGCGGCGTGTATAGCTACGATCAAGCGCAGCGCGAACAGATCGTTCGTACTGGAACGGTCACGGGTGTGCGTCCGATCGTCATTCAGAACGACAAGTCCAGCGGCGTCGGCATGGTGGCCGGCGGCGCATTGGGCGGTGTGGCCGGTAACGCGATCGGGGGCGGCACGGGCCGCACCATCGCCACGGTGGGCGGCGTCATTCTCGGCGCCCTGGCCGGCAACGCCGTCGAAAACCGCGCGCAGAAGAACTCCGGCCTGGAGGTCACCGTGCGCCTGGACAACGGCGAAACCCGTGTGGTCGCCCAGGAAGCGGACGTGCCCATCAGCGTGGGCCAGCGCGTCCAGGTCATCAGCGGCGCCGGCCCGACCCGCGTCACGCCGATGTAATCGGTGCGCCAAAATCAAAAAGCCCGCGCAAGCGGGCTTTTTTTTGTGCCGACCTGGTTTTGCGCCATGCAAATCAGGGCCGAATGCGACCGGGCCGAAACCGTAAAAATATGTCGCTCGGCCACAACGCGGCGCCCCGGGATTTACCCGCAGACGTTACCTTTCCGAGCGTTTTCTCGCCAATTCCTCCATAAGTTTCATGGCGATTCCACGGCCAAAGTGCAATGATTGCGACGGCGCGGTAGTCCGGATTTTATGTAACCACGTGCATCCGACCCCCGCGCTGGCTGGCTGGAATTTTTCAGTTTGGTTTCAGCTGTTTTCTGTATCCTCGTCGCCTGAATCCCGGGGCGGGGGATGGTTTGCCGACCAGGCAACATTACGCTGCAAGACCTATGCATACCGAGCAAGAACTCCACACCAAGATCGGCGAGATTGTCGAGTCGATCGTCATGAAGAAAGTCACCCCTGACACGCAACTGATTGCCACCGGCCTGGTCGATTCGCTCGCCGCCGTGGACATCACGCTGGCGGTCGAGTCCGAGTACGGCTGCAGCATCCCGGCTCCCGAAATCGCAGAGCACCTTCAGTCGGTCCGCGTGCTTGCCGGCTATGTCGCTGCCCATACTTCGTAATACGCGCTTGCTGTCGCACGTCGCGGCGGCAGCCACGGCGGTGGCATTGGCGGTGGGCACGTATTGCGGCGCGGACGACCTGCTCAGCCGCGTCGTCAACCCGGCGTCCTCGCCCTCGGCCATCGCGGCCGACAAGAGCAACTACCTGCCCAACCTCGGGCCGGACTGGGGCACGCAGCACGTCAACCTCAATCGCCTGGGCAATGCCCTGAGCGACGGCACGTTGGTCGTCCTGGGTTCTTCCGAGCTCTCCAGCCACGACCTGCGCTTCGTTCCCTACCGCTTCTTTCCCGAAGAGCTGAAGGTGCCGACGCTGGCCTACGGGCATGCGATGTTCCAGTCCTATGGCATCGTCAGCGTGCTGGAATCGGTGGCCGATTCGCTCACGCCCAACACGCGCCTGGTAATCATGCTGTCGCCGGCCTGGTTCGCCTCGGGCGGCCAGCTTCCGCGCAGCGCGTTTGCCGAGCACGTCACCGGGCCGGTCTGGGATCGTCTGTGGGACCAGCCCAGCACGCGCGAGCAGATGCAGAACTGGATCAGCGACAACGCGAACTGGGGGCTGCTGTGGCTCATCGCCAACGGGCAGGTCTCGGAGTTGAAGGACAAGCTGGCGTTGTGGTGGCATGCCCGCAAGGAACCCTCGCCCGACAAACCGCGCAGCAAGCTGTCCGTGCCCGCGCACCGCTACGTGTCGTGGCCGATGTCCGCGCGCCTGAATTCAGGGCAGTGGTCCAGGATCACGCACGAGGCGCGCAGTGTCGAACGCACCCTCGGCGGCAACAATCCCTACGATGTGCGCGACGACTACTACCAACAATATCTGGCGCCGCTGTACTCGCCGGCGCGCAATGAGTTCGCCGACCTCGATCCGATCACCCGCACCGAACTGGGCGACCTGTCGCGCGTGATGGCCTTGCTGCAAAAGCGCAAGGTCAAGGCGTACTTCGTCATCCAGCCGTTCAACCCCAAGCTCATCCTGGATGTCGAACGGTTCGATCCGGTGGTGGACGCCATCACCGGCATGTGCACGCGCTATCAGATGGGGTGCCTGGATCTTTACAGCATTCCCTTCGAGCCGGGGATGCTGCGCGATGACATGCACCTGGCCGAGCTCGGCTGGGCCATGGCCGATCAAGGCATTGCGGAGTATTTTTCCCGATGAAATTCTTTCGTAAAGACGAATCCCGCAACGCGGGTACGCCCTGGGCGCGCCGCTTCTTCTGGCACCTGTGCCTGTACGTGGGCGTGATCCTCGTGTTCGTGCTGCAGGCGCAGCCCACGACGGGCAGCGGCGGACCGATCAAGGTCGAATTCCAATACCAGCAGTTCTGAGCGCACCATGGAACTCTTCGCAAGCCTGAGCTTCTTTGGCGGCGCCTTGTTCGGCGGCCTCGGCCTCGTGGCCTACCGGTCCTCCGGAATGCCGCTGCGCATCGGCTATCGCCACATCATCGGCGTCATCTGCCTGGCCGTCTGGATGGCGGTGTTCTGGGCGCGGCCCTATCAGCCCATCGCGCTGCTGGCCATTTCCGGCGGTGCGCTGTGGGCGGTGCGCCGCAACTACATCCCGACCTGGCTGGCGGTGATCATCACGATGACGCCGTTGCTGCTGGTCAAGACCGGCGTATCGCACCTGGGCGCCATGCTCGGGCTGTCCTTCGCCACGTTCCGCGCCATCGACGTCCTGCTATTCGCGCCCCGCAACGAACGCGTCTCGCCGCTGGATTACTTCATCTACCTGTTCTTCCCGCTGACGCTGCTGGCGGGACCCATGTACCGCTGGCGCGCCTTCCAGGCCGACCTGAAACGCGGTTACGAGGGGGTCAACCTGAATACCTGGCTGACCGGGCTGGAGCTCATCATGGTGGGCGTGATCCAGAAGTTCGGCCTGGCCGAGCTGATCTGGCGCTATGGGCTTGCCACGCTCGACGCGCACGACTATTCGTTCACCGGCGTGGCGCTGAATGCCTCGCTCTACAGCGCCTACCTGTTCTTCGACTTTGCCGGATATTCGACGATGGCGATCGGGATCGGCATGCTGTTCGGATTCACGTTGCCGATCAACTTCCGCAACCCGCTGGCCACGCTCAACCCGCAGGATTTCTGGCGGCGCTGGCACATCAGCCTGTCCGAATGGCTGCGCGACGTCGTCTTCATGCCGATCTACAAGGCGCTGAGCAAGACCAGTTTTTTCGGACGGCATCGCCTGGCGGCGCAGAACATCGGCATCTTCGCGACCCTGTTGGCCATGGGTGTGTGGAACGGCCTGTCGCTGCATTACATCGTGAGCGGCCTGATGTTCGGCCTGTATTCGGTGGGCCACAACCTGCTGATCAACGCTGCGCGCACGCGGCCTGCCCTGCAGGCGCTCTTGGCAAAGCCCGTCATGCGCTTTCTCGGGCGCGTGCTCACCCTGATTCTGGCCGCGCTGGCGCTGTACGTGTTCAGCGGCCGCAGTCCCATCTGACGCCGGGAGCTTCGGCATGCGTTTTGACCTGAAGTCCTTCCAGTTCGCCGACGATGAACACGCGCCCGACGCGCTGGCCGTCGCGGCCGCCGACCGCAGCCTGACCTGGGCGCAACTGCGCGCCGAGGCCCAGGTCTGGGCCGACGAAGCCCGCAAGCACGGCGTGGCGCCCGATGTGCCGGTGGCGATCTACGGGCACAAGGAAGCCGCGTTCTTCGTCGCCATGGTCGGCGCGCTGCTCATCGGCGCCCCGTTCGTGCCGGTGGACACCATCTATCCTTCAGAGCGGCTGCGCCGCATTGTGGAGATCGTGCGCGCGGCCGCCGTCTTCGACGCCGCGGCCGGCAGTTTCACGGCGGGCGAGGGCGCCATGCTGGAGGAACGAGGCCTGGCCTACGTCATGTTCACCTCCGGCAGCACCGGCGATCCCAAGGGCGTGCAGATCGGCCGCGAAAGCGTCGGGCTGCTCGGCGACTGGATGCTCGGCAGCTTTGGACTGGGCGAGGCGCCCGTGTTCATGAACCAGGCGCCGTTCAGTTTCGACCTGTCCATGTATGAGGTCTTCGCCACGCTGGCGTCGGGCGGAAGTTGCGTGCTCAACGCGCGCGAACAGATCGCCGCGCCCGGCCCGTGGATGGACCGCCTGGCGGGACATGGCATCACGGCCTGGGTGTCGACGCCGTCGTTCGCGCACCAGCAACTGGCCAACCGCGATTTCTCGCCCGCCACGCTGCCGACGCTGCGCACGTTCCTGTTTTGCGGAGAGCCGTTGCCGGCGGCACTGGCAAAGAAGCTGCGCCAGCGCTTCCCGGGCGCATCCATCCTGAACACGTACGGCCCGACCGAGGCCACTGTGGCCACGACCTGGATCGAAGTCACCGATGCCGTGCTCGCGGCGCATGACCCGCTGCCGGTCGGACACGCCAAGCCCGACAGCGTGCTGCTGGTGGATGAGGGCGAAATCTGCATCGTGGGCGACCACGTGATGCGCGGCTATTTGAACCGCGCCGACCTGAACGCGGCCAAGCTCTACACCTACGCCGACGGACGCCGCGCTTTTCGCACCGGCGACCTGGGACAGATGGACGATGGCGGCCTGCTTTTCTGCCGCGGCCGGATGGATGACCAGATCAAGCTCAACGGCTACCGCATCGAGCTGGCCGAGATCGACGAGGCCTTGCACGGTCTGCCGGGGGTGGAGGGAAGCGCTTGCGCGGTGCTGCGCCGTCCGGACGGCACCGCTGTGCGATTGATTGGCTTCGTGACTGGATTGGACGGGGCAGGGGCGGAGGCGTCGCTGCTGGCGCCGGACAGCCTGTCGGGCTGGAAGGAGCGGCTGGCCGGTCGCCTGCCGCCGTACATGGTGCCGTCCGAGCTGGTTGCCTGCCCGGCGCTTCCCATGTCGAACAACCACAAGATCGATCGCAAAAAGCTGATCGAGATCTACAGCGCCATTCCGGTCTAGCACCGGGCGTAGTCCGCCCGGCTGATGAGCGCCCCGCGAGCCGGGGCGCTGCGCAAATCAGGTTTGCGGCGGGCGATTACACGCCCATCATGCCGTAGCTCAGGCGAGCCAGGACCATCAGCAGGATCTGCGCCGCCACCAGCAGGATCAGCGGCGAGAAGTCGATCCCTGTGCGCGGCAGAACGCGGCGGATGGGATCGAGCAGGGGCGCGGTCAGCGATTGCAGCAGCGGCATCATCGGCGCCGTCGGGTTGACCCACGACAGCACTGCCTGGATCAGCGTCAGCCACACCACCAGGTTCAGCGCCCACTTGGCGGTCATGATCAAGGCCGAGCCCATTGCGGCGGGCAGCAGGGCGGCGGGGATCAGCGCGCCGATGGCCACGAGCCACAACAACACCAGGTAGACCAGCGCCGAGAGCCATGCGCACAGCAGGCTGGTCCAGTCGATCTTGTTGCCGGCCGGAATGATCTTGCGCAGCGGCATCACCAGCCAGTTGGTCGCTCCGTAGATCGCGCGCGCCAACGGGTTGAAGGGGTGCAGCCGTATCGCGTGCATCCAGGCGCGAGCAATCAGCGCCGCGCCAAACAGCGTGAACACGATTTCGAGAAGGAAGCGGAAGATTTCACCGAGCATGGACGCGATCACCCCAAAAAAGAGGAGTCAATTGTCGCACGGCCAGCCGCAAAAATTGCGTACGGTCCTAGTGCTTGAGGCCCGGTACGAAGGTCAGCCATTTGGATGGCATGACATGAGGACAACAAAAAAGCCGCCCGGCAAATACCAGGCGGCTCTGATGAAGCTAACGCTTCGGCGCGTCCGGATTAGGGACGGCCACCCGTGGGGAAGGGCCACGACGCGGCGGGGTTCAGCGCGGTCTTCGCGCCCGGGGCAGCAGCCGTGGTGGGCGGCGTGGCGGGCTTCTTCGGAGCGGCTTTCTTCGCAGCGGGCTTCTTTGCGGCGGCAGGCTTCTTTGCGGCAGCAGCCGGCTTGGAAGCGGGAGCCTTCTTGGCGGCGGGAGCCTTCTTGGCAGCCGGAGCCTTCTTCGCAGCCGGGGCCTTCTTGGCTACGGCCTTCTTGGCAACGGCTTTCTTGGCGGCCGGGGCCTTCTTGGCAGCAGCCTTCTTGGCAACGGCCTTCTTGGCAGCCGGAGCCTTCTTGGCGACAGCCTTCTTGGCTACGGCTTTCTTGGCAACCGCCTTCTTGGCGACGGCCTTCTTGGCCACAGCCTTCTTGGCTACGGCTTTCTTGGCTACGGCTTTCTTGGCTACGGCTTTCTTGGCGACGGCCTTCTTGGCGACAGCCTTCTTGGCGGCCGGAGCCTTCTTCGCGACAGCCTTCTTGGCTACGGCCTTCTTGGCAACCGCTTTCTTGGCGGCGGGAGCCTTCTTGGCGGCAACCTTCTTCACGGCCGGCTTCTTGGCGGCTGCTACTTTCTTCACTGCAACTTTCTTGACGGCAGCTTTCTTGGCCGGAGCGGCCTTCTTTGCTGCTGCCTTCTTGGCGGCGGGTTTTTTCACCGCTGCTTTCTTGACGGCTTTCTTGGCTGTTGCCATGGTCATGCTCCTTAGGTTCAGGGGTCCCAGA
>DALZRX010000142.1:0-9085 GCA_032015805.1 Achromobacter sp. | reverse complement strand
GCGCGCGCGGGCGTCCCGGCCGAATTGCTGGGCCGCCGTCCGGATCTGCGCGCGGCGGAACTGCGGTTGCGGGAGTCGCTGGCGACCGTGGATGCGACGCGGGCAAGTTTCTATCCGCCGGTGACGCTGACGGGCGCGCTGGGCAGTTCAAGCCCGTCGTTGTCGGATGTGCTGCAGAACCCGATCGCGACGTTGGGGGCGGGACTGACGCTGCCGTTCCTGCAGTGGAACCAGATGCAGCTCAATATCAAGATTTCCAAGGCGGATTACGAAGAGCGGGTGGTGACATTCCGGCAGTCGCTGTACCAGGCGATGGCGGATGTGGAAAACGCGCTGTCGAACCGGACGCAGTTGGCGGTGCGGGCCGAGCAGTTGGATCTGTCGTTGCGGTCGGCTCGGGAGGCTGAGCGGCTGTACGAGGTTAGGTATCGGGCGGGGGCCGTGCCGCTTCGGGATTGGCTGGATGCGCAGGAGAAGCGGCGGGTGGCTGAGGTTGCCCGGGACGAGAATATGTTGAATCGGTTGGTGAATCAGGTGACGGTTTACCAGGCGCTTGGTGGGGATGATGTTGTGGCTGTCGAGGGGGATGGGCTGCGGATTGGGGGGGCTTTAGGCGTCCTGGGTTAGGTTCTTTTGCTGGCTGCGGTGCGCGGGTTCTTAAGGCGCCCGGCGCGTCGTCGGCCTGGGGCGCGCGGGGCTACGATTGCGGTCCGGAGCCTTCGCTCCGGACTGCCCCGTCGTCATCGTCGTTGTCGCCTTCGGCGCCTGCCTTCCGATTCCCTCGGGCGCATCTACACGCCCCGCGCACCCCAGGCCGCCGCCACGCCGGGCTTTGGCGGGTTCAGCTTGACGGGCGCCGGGAAGGGCGGGGTTTTTTAGGTTCTTGCGCGCGATCGTTTGGGTATGGAGCGTCTTGCGGGGCCCGCGCCCGGTTGGCCGCGCGGGCGGCCTCCGGGCGCTTACGCGGTGTCTTGCGTCGGGCGATGACGCTTCGCGATAACCGCGTGCGCGGTTTTTTGGGTGCACCTTTTTGCGCGGCGGCTGGCTTGGTGCCTCCGGTGTCTGACACCCTTGTGGCACATCGGCGGCATGACGGCAGCCTCTGCAGGGTGTCAGACACCTAGTCAGTGGGTTCCTACGGCATCAGACATCTTGCGTCGGCGGGGGGCTTGCCCCCCCGCTGACGCCGTTACGTTGCGACGTTCACGTCTGGGGTGCCCGAAGTAATGGTGAGCACGGTTTGCGATGCCACGGCGGGGGCCGCGGGGGCTTGCGTGCCCTCGAGGGGCTTGAGCTTGTTGAAGACGCAGCGTAGTTCGGTTTCGGTCAGCGTCACGACGGCGAAGCCTTGCGCGTCGGTGTCTATGTGGCGCATCCAGTCCGCGTTGAATTGTTTTAGGGTGCTGTTGAAGGCGTTCTGGATCTTGCCTGCGGCTTCGCCGTAGATCAGTGGCTTGGCCGCCGCGAAGCTGGGATCGGTGTCGACCACGTTCTTGAAGTAGCTGAAGAAGGAGTTGCTGGAGATGCCGGCGGTGACCAGGTCCACCATGACGGGCTTGGGGGTGATGGCGTCGTAGTCGTCCATCACGGGGCCGGCGAAGAAGGCGTGGATGTCGCCTGTCAGGGCGACCAGGTTGCGTACGCCGGTGTCGCGGACGTAGGCCATCAGGTGCTTGCGCTCGGCGTTGTAGCCGTCCCATTGGTCGGCGTTCAGGAGATATTCGTCCAGCAGGAGCGACGGCGGCAGTGTGGCGTCGAGCAGGGGTTTGATCTGTGCCGCGAACGCTGCGGGCGGAATGGCGGCTTGGGTGTCCAGGAGCGCCGACAAGGCGGGATAGCTGGTGACGGGTTTGCCGCTGGTGTGGTCGGCGCCTGTGAGGTCTTGCGCCAGGGCGGCTGCCATGAGGGCGGTGAGGGGTGCGAGGGCGGGTTGCGCGGCGGCCAGGCCTTGCGCGAGCAGGCCGGATACGGCCTCGGTGCCGTTGAACTGCATGCGCAGCAGCGAGACTTCGTTGCCCCACAGGTTCCAGGCGGTGGTGCTTGCGCCGAGTTGGGCTTTCCACCAGTCGCGCTGGGTGTCGCCCAGGATGGAGACGGGGCTCAGTTGGCCGCCGGCGTTGGCCATTTTCAGGCTTTCGACTTGGGACAGCAGGCGCTTGGGTACGAAGTACCGGCTGCCGATTTCGCTTCCTACCTGTTGCTCGGGGATGACGTGGTCGGCCCGGTACAGGCGCTCGTCGGTCATGAGCAGGGTAGCGAGGCTGCCGAAGCGGAATGCGCGGTAGATCTGGATGTTCTGGAACGACGGGTTGGCGAGGTCCAGCGACACATCGGCGGGCATGAATTCGAACCAGGCCTGGCTGGCGCCGCGGCGGCGCGAGGTGAGCGGGGTTTCGTCGTCGGCGACGTCGTAGGTCTGGTGATCCTGCCAGCAATCGTCCGAGAATTCGTGGTCATCCCAGATGGCGATGACGGGAAACCGCGCGTGCAGGGCCTGCAGGCGGGGGTCGGACCGGTAGCTGCGGTACAGGCTGCGGTAGTCGGCGAGCGTGGTGGCGTAGACCGCGCCGTCGGCCCGCGCCGTGCCGTCGGGCAGCGACAGCGGTGCGTGCGCGCTTTCGACGCCGCCGGTCTGGAAGCCCGCCTTGACGGTTTCGTAGACGTAATCGCCCAGGTGCACGACGAAGTCGAGGTCTTGCGCGGCCAGTTCGTCGAAGGCGGCCCAGTGGTTCACGCTCCAGTCCTGGCAGGAGATGAATGCGAACTTGAGCTCTGCCACCGCCGCGTTTTCGGCGGGCGCGGTGCGTGTTCGGCCGATGGGGCTGGTGCTGCTGCCGGCCAGGAATCGGTAGTAGTAGTTGCTTGCCGCATCCAGGCCGGTGACCTTGTGGCGCACGGTGTGGTCCCAATCGGGTTCGGCGCTGATGGTGGCGTCAACCAGGAGTTGCGTGAAGGATTCGTCGCGGGCCAGTTGCACGCGAACCGGCACGGCCGCGCCATTGTCTCCGATCACCCGCGTCCACAGGATGATGCTGTCGGGCCGCGGGTCGCCCGATGCGACGCCTTGCGGGAACTGGAAGCGCGCGGGAACGCCGCCACCGTTGTTGCCGCCGTCTCCGCCGCCATCCCCGCCGACGTTGTCGTCGTCATCGTCGTTGCTGCCATTACAGCCGGCCAGGCCGGCGGTGGCGGCGGAGACGGTCAGGAAACTGCCCCATTTAAGGAATTTTCTGCGGTCCATGGTAAGCGTTACGCCCTGTCAGACGATGCCGGCTCGCGGCACCTGATTTGTGGGATCGGGGTTGGGACGGCCGATGCCGTCGCCAGCCCGCGGCGGGCGTATTACCCCATTCGGGCATTACGTGGCGGTGACAGGGCGCTGCAATAAAATCCCCCCATGAACTCCCCCGACCTCCTTCCCGAACCCGCCGACCTTGATCGCCGTTTTGGCGCCCTATCGCGCCTTTATGGCCCCGAGGCCCCTTCCCGTATCCGTAATGCCCACGTCGCTGTCGCCGGCCTGGGCGGTGTCGGCTCCTGGACCGTCGAGGCGCTGGCGCGTTGCGGGGTGGGGGCGTTGACGCTGATCGACCTGGATCACATCGCCGAATCCAACGTCAACCGGCAGATCCATGCACTGAGTTCGACGCTTGGGCAGTCGAAGGTGGATGCGATGGCCGAGCGGGTGCTGGCAATCAATCCGGAATGCCGGATCACGCGGGTGGACGACTTTGTGTCGCCGGAGAACGTGGGAGAGGTGTTGCCGGGTCCGTACACGGTCATCATCGATTGCACGGACCAGGCGGCCGCGAAGATCGCCATGATCCTGCACGCGCGCAAGCTGAAGGTGCCGATGCTGTTGTGCGGGGGCGCGGGCGGGAAGACGGATCCGCTGGCCTTGCGCGCCGGCGACCTATCGGGGGCGGTCAATGACGCGCTGCTTTCGAAGCTGCGCAATAAGCTGCGGCGCGAACATGGGTTTCCGCGGGCGTCCGACAAGAACGGCAAGGCGCTCAAGCGTGTGCCCAAGATGGGTGTCCACGCGCTGTGGTTCGATCAGCCCGCCATTCTTCCCGATGCCTGGACCCGGCCGCATGAAGGCGAGGACGACATGGGCGCGTCGGGAATGACGCTGGCGCCGCAGGGCTTGTCGTGCGCGGGTTACGGGTCGGTCGTCACGGTTACGGCGGCGATGGGCATGGCGGCGGCGAACGAGGCGTTGCGGCTGGCAGTCTGAGGGAGCATTGGCGGATTAACGCTGCAATACGTGAAGGCGGCGCGCTTGTAGGCTGCGACGCTCAAGCGCCGCAGCGCTCAAGTTTCCCTCAAAGCGCCACGAACACAACGCCGTCCTCGATCCGGACGGGGTAGGTCGCGATGTTCTCGCGCAGCGGCGAGCACAGTGCGCGGCCATCGCGGACATCAAAGCGGCCCTGGTGCAGTGGGCACTCGATTTCGTGACCGGTCAGGAAGCCGTCGCACAGTCTGGCATTGCCGTGCGTACAGAGGATGTCGGTCGCGTAGACCTCGCCGTCCACGCCATACAGCGCAATCTCGCGTTCGCCGGCCTGGACGGCGATGACGTCCTCTTCCGGCACCTCATCGCGGCCGATGGCCTTGATCCATTGCACACTCATTGCTCGTCTCCGGGTCAGATGGGATAGATCAGCGAATTGGGGATCAGCTCGCTGTCGAAGATGCACAGCCGCGACTCGAATTTCAGGCCGTCCGGCGTCTGGCGGATCACGTCCAGGTAGCGCCCGACGTTGAACACGGTGGTGAGCTGGCTGGGCTTGGTGCGGAAGATGGCGTAGTTGGCCTCCGACTCGATGCGCCCGTCCTGCACCAGCAGTACGCGGGGCGCGCCGACCACATGTCGCTGGTAGTAGGGGTCGTGGAAGATCGTCTCGGTGGCGCCGTAGATGCGGTCACGGAGCATGCCGCGGCTCTCGAAGGCCATCGTGGCCAGCGGAAAGCCGCGTTCGTAGTTTTCACGCGGCAGCACTTTGTAGACGCAATCCTCCACGAAGAAGTCCGGCCATTTCTCCCATTCGCCGGCATCCAGCGCGGCGGCGTAGTCGGTGTACAGGCTGGTGAGCTGGTAATACAGGGGAAAGTCGAGCATCGTCACGCCTCCATCACACGGCGCCAGTACGCGTACATGCCGCGTATCAGCGTTTCGGTGACCATGTGGTCGGTGTTCTCGGCGGTCTTGCCGCCCAATTCCGCGACGCTGCGGTGCCACGGCTTCTGTTCGAAGCCCGATTGCGAGAACTCGATGACTTCGCCGTCGTCGGCCGACACGAATCCGGCGGGTCCGAACAGGTTGGCCTGGCGCAGGCGGCGCTGCGTCATCTCCGGGGTGTCGTCCGCAAACCCGAAATGGGTCCAGACGAAATCGAAGGCGTCGTGGCCGACCGGCTGGATGTGGCGGGTGGAGAGCGAGTTCACCTGCTGCTGGATGATGACGCTGGGGAACAGCGTCATGAGCACGGCCGTGGGACCGTTCCACCAGGGTTCCTGCACGATGTCCAGGAAGCGGTCGTCGTTCAGCGACATTTGCTCCTTGAAGCTGGACACGCCGCTGGTGACGGTGCCTTTGCCGCCTTGGCCGCGCGTGGAGATCATCGCGGCGTGGCGAAAGTGCCGGTCCATCTTCAACTCCGACCGGTTGTCCGCGCGCCATAGCCCGAAGGTGACGAACCAGGTGTGCAGCAGGCCGGGATGATAGGGATCCTTGATGTTCTCCTGCATCAGCTTCCAGTTGCCCGGAATGCGCTGGCGGCTGTAGCCGTGGATCACCAGTTCACGGCCGTCGAAGACGCGGTCGAAGTAATGCTGGATGTCGGGGCCCAGGTAGTCTTCGAGCGGCTCGACGTCGGGGTCGAAGGACGCGAAGACGACGCCGTTGCGGCAGGCGACCGCCAGCTTCGTCAGGCCATGGTCTTCGGGCTTGAAGTCGGGCGGCATGCCGCCGTTGACCTTGCCATCCTGCTTTACGCCGCGGCGGAATGGCACGCCGATCAGGTTGCCCTGCAGGTCGTAGTTCCACTGGTGGTAAGGGCAGACGAACTCGGTGCGGTTGCCGGCGCGTTCGCGGCAGAACTGCACGCCGCGATGCGCGCAGACGTTTTCCACCACGCGCACGTCGCCTTCGGTGTCGCGCAGGAGGATGACGGAACGCTCGCCGACGACCGTGCGCTTGAAGTCGCCGGGATTGGGGATTTCGGCCTCAAGACCCACGTAGCTCCAGTGGCCGCGGTAGAAAAAGCGTTCCAGTTCGCGCTGATGCAGCGCCGCGTCGGTATAGACGCCGAAAGGGATGCGATGGGAGCCGTCGCCCTGCCAGGGGGGGACGATATGGACGGGATGTTCCGGGGCGTTCATGGGCGGCCCCTGCTACAGGACGCGGCGGGGCGATGCGTGCAAGCGCGCATGATTTGTCTCCAATTCGGCTGGCCGCGCGGCGGCCGGGCAGAGCCTTGCGCGACATGGGCGCAGGCGTTTGTCGCAATCATCGGGCGGGCCGGGAGATTAATAAATAGAATCTGGCTTATTACAGAAATCACCAGAATCAATATTGGTGGAGACAAGCGCATGAACCTGAAAGACGTGGATCTGAATCTGCTCGTCGTCTTCAATGAATTGCACAAGCATCGCCGGGTATCGGCGGCGGCCGTCAGTCTGGGGATTCCACAGCCGGGCGTCAGCAACGCCCTGAGCCGGTTGCGCAAGTTGCTGGGCGACGAGTTGTTCCTTCGGACGTCGCGCGGCATGGTGCCCACGCCTTATGCCGAGAGCCTGGCTCAGCCCATCGCCGATGCGCTCGGCGCGCTGCAGGGCACGCTGAACGCACGTGTGGGGTTTGATCCGGCGCGCAGCGAGCGTGCGTTCGTGATTGGCGTGAACGACGTGGGCGAGACCTACTTCCTGCCGCGCCTGATGCGGGCGCTGGACCAGGTGGCGCCGGGCGTCACCATCCGCACGGTGCGAACCACCTCCATTGACGTCCGGGACGAGATGGAACGGGGACGCATGGACCTGGCCATGGGCTTTCTCCCCGGGCTGAAGGGGGGATTCTTCCAGCGCCGGCTGTTCCGCCAACCCTACGTCTGCATCTTCCGGCAGGACCATCCCCTGGCGCGCTCCGGCGTGTCGACCCGGCAGTTCCGGGCGGTCGAACACGTCGCGATCGTGTCGGAGGGCACGGGCCATGGCGTGGTGGACGAAGTGATTGCGCGCGCGGGCATCCGGCGCCGCCTGCGGCTGACGGTGCCGCACTTCATGGCGGTGGGGCCGGTCCTGCAGGCGACGGACATGATCGCGGTGGTGCCGCAGCGCTTTGCCGACTGCGCGTGCGGCCCCTTCGGCCTGGCGGCCGCGCCCTGTCCGGTGAAGATTCCGGAATCCGTCATCAACGTGTTCTGGCACGCCCGCAACCACCGCGAAGCCGCCAACCAGTGGCTCAGGCAGGTGGTGGTGGACGTGTTCGCGGACTGAGCCGCGCGGCGGGCGCCGGTCAGGGGCCGGCGCTACGCGTCGCGCAACACCACGGTGAACCACCCGCGCAGCGCGTTCGACAGGCGGATCTCGTCGGCCGCGTGCAGGTCCGGCAGCGTCAGGACGCGTTCTTTCACCTTGCCCGCATCGAGCAGGTGCGCGCGCTGCACGCCAGGCAGGCAGCCGCTGTCCACCGGTGGCGTGTACCAGGTGCCGCCCATGCGCAGATAGACGTTGCTGCGGCTGCCTTCGCAGAGTTCACCGCGTTCGTTCAGATAGAGGAGGTCGAAGATGTGCGGATGCGCGGGCAGCCATTCGATCGTCTTGGTGTACCAGGGGCGATGCGTGGTCTTATAGCGCAACAGGGGTTCGGACGAGCGCAGCGTCTCCGGCGCAAGCATGACTTCCTGGTGCGCCGGAAGGGGGGGCAGGACGGCCGTCTGGATGTGGCGGCTGCCGTCGCGGGCGACCAGCAGGCGCAGGCGGTGCGGGCCGGCGGAACCCAGGGCCATGACGGCGACGAGGATGTCGCCCTCGACGTCGCGGCCGCCCCAGACATAGCCCAGCGCCTTGCAGGACGCTTCCAGGCGTTGGAGATGGCGCGCCAGCAGGGGCACGTTGCCGGACGCTTCCACCAGGATGGTCTCGATCAGTTCGGGTTGCATGGAACTCTCCTGGAGTAAGGCGGGCGGGCCGCGTCAGGCCGGGCCGCGCTCTATGCTACTACCGGCAGCGGGATCTGCGCCGTCAGGCGCGCAGGATGCGGGCCTTCCAGTGGCATTCCTGCCATTCGCTGGCGGGGTCCGAATCGTAGACGATGCCGCCGCCGACGCTGTAGACGCCGTGGCCTTGCGCGTCCAGCACGAGCGTACGGATCGCGACGTTCAGCGAGAAGTCGCCATCCGGCGCCAGCCAGCCGATGCTGCCGCAATACAGGCCGCGCGGCGCGGATTCCATCTGCCGGATGCGGCGCATGGCCGCCACCTTGGGCGCGCCGGTGATCGACCCGCAGGGAAAGAGGGCGTGCAGCACGTCCGACAGTGTCGCCTGCGGCGCCGTGGCCGACACGGTGGACGTCATGGTCCAGACCGTGGGGTAGCGTTCGAGCGAAAAGAGCGCGTCCACCTTGACCGAACCCGGCTGCGCCAGGCGTCCGAGATCGTTGCGCAGCAGATCCACGATCATCAGGTTCTCGGCGCGGTTCTTGTCGCTGGCAAGCAGTTCCCGGCCCAGGCGTTCGTCCTCGACGGGGTCGGGATGGCGAGGCGCGGTGCCCTTCATGGGCCGGGTTGTCAGCCGGGCCCCCTCGCGCCGGACAAAAAGCTCGGGTGAAAACGACAGCACCGTGCGGGCGCCGTCCTGGATGTAGGCCCCGTGCGCGACCGGATTGCGCGCGGCGATGCGGCGGTACAGCGTGGCCGGATCGCCCTGGAAGCCGACGTCGAGCGGCTGCGTGAAATTGACCTGGTACAGCTCGCCGTCCTGAATCAGGCCGCGGATGGCGTCGATCTGGCGCACGTAGGCGGGTTCGGTCATGCGCGGCGCGGGCAGGCTGATGGATGCGGCGGGCGCGTCCGCGGCCGGC
>DALZRX010000141.1:7288-9088 GCA_032015805.1 Achromobacter sp. | reverse complement strand
ACAGGTCCATCACCATGCCCATGTCGTGCTCCACCATCAGCACCGTCACGCCCCATTCGGAGCGCGCGTCCAGGATGAAACGCGCCATGTCGTCGGTTTCTTCGCGGTTCATGCCGGCGACGGGTTCATCCAGCATCAGCACCTTGGGCTGCATCGCAAGCGCCCGCGCCAGCTCCACCCGCTTCTGCAGCCCGTACGACAGCGCGGCGACCGGCGCATGGCGGATGTGGTCGATCTCCAGGAAGTCGATGATGCGCTCTTCGATGTCCGCCCGCAGCGCCATTTCCTCGCGGCGCGCGCGGCCCAGATAGAACAGCGCGTCCAGCACATTGGTGCGCAGGTGCGCATGGCGGCCCAGCTTGATGTTGTCCAGCACGGTCATGCCGCGGAACAGCGCGATGTTCTGAAAGCTGCGCGCCAGGCCCAGCCGGGCGCGTTCGGGCGCGTGGATGCGCGTGATGTCGCGGCCCTCGAAGCTGATCCTTCCCGCTGCTGGCTTGTAGAACCCGGAGATGGTGTTGAACAGCGAGGTCTTGCCGGCGCCGTTCGGGCCGATGACCGTGGTAATGGATCCGGGCGCGACGCGAAAGCCCACATTGGTGAGCGCCTTGACTCCGCCGAAAGCCAGCGTCACCCCCTCCGCCTCCAGCAAGGCAGGCCTGTCGGACTGATCCACCATTTGTCTCCTCGCTTTAATGCGAAGTTTTTTGCCGCCTGGGGCGGACATTTTTTACGACGGTGAACCTGGCGACTCCGCGAGGCAGGAGATGCAACGAACCTGTCTTTACCTTCGCCAGTACAGCGCCGGAAAATCGTTCTATGCGTTACGCTAAGCGAGCTCAAAACCAAACCAAGCAAGCGCTCGGTTCAGACCATAGCATCGCGGTTTTTGGATCGACAGTTGGTATTTACCCGAGAACGGAGACTAGCCATGACCCAGGAACTACCGGTGTTCGAGACGCTGCTGCTGGAGACCGACGGCGCCCTTGCCACCCTGACCCTCAACCGCGTCGATGCGCTCAATGCCATCGACGTCGCCATGGCGCGCGACCTGCTGCGGGCGGCGCAATGGCTTGAAACGCGCGTCGCCGTAAAGGTGGTGCTGTTGCGCGGCGCCGGCAAGGCGTTCTGCGCGGGCGGGGACATCGGCATGTTCACCGGCGAGCCCGACACGGTGCGCGCCACGCTGTCCGATCTGTTCACACCGCTCAATGACTTTGTGGCGAGGATCCCGCGCATGGACAAGGTCTGGCTCGCACAGGTCCACGGCGTGGCGGCGGGTGCGGGCCTGTCGTTGGTATTGGCTTGCGACCTCGCCATCGCCGACGCGGGCGCGCGCTTCATGACGGCCTACCTGAAGCTCGGCGCAACGCCCGATGCCGGCATGACGCATGGCCTCATGCGCGCGGTAGGTCCCAAGCGCGCGCTGGACCTCCTGCTCCGCCACGACGCCTTCGTCGCTGACGAGGCGCTGGCGTGGGGCATCATCACGCGCATCGCCCCGGCCGGCGAACTGGCGAACGTGGCGCAAGCGTATGCGCAAGACATCGCACGCCATGCCCCGCACGGCATTGCGGGCGCCAAGGCGCTGTTGCGCAGTGCGGCGCATGCCCCGCTGGAAACGCAGTTGGCCGAGGAAACCGCGCGCTTCCTGCTGTCGGCCGGTCGCGCCGATTTCTCGGAAGGCGTCACGGCGTTCCGCGAAAAGCGCCCTCCCCGCTTTACCGGCCAATAGCGCTAGTGTTGCTCGGCCACGCTGGCCCAGTCCGGCGCCCGCTTCTGCACGAAGGCGTTCAAGCC
>DALZRX010000141.1:580-7278 GCA_032015805.1 Achromobacter sp. | reverse complement strand
GTTCAAGCCTTCGCGCGCCTCCGGCGTGGCCGCGGCAGGCGGACCGAGGCTCACGGGCCCTGTTTTCCTGTGTCGTTCGGATGTATTGCCGCTGTCCATGGCGGCGGCGGCGGTCGCGGACCGCGTCGCCGCATCATCAAGGATGCCGGCCCGGACGCGATCCGCGCATAACGGTCAGACGACGCGCTTTTCGACGGCTTGGGCCCAACGGCGCGCAACCGCGGGCGACGTGGCGCAGGTGGCGGAATCGGTCACGACGCGCACCGCGCGTTCCAGCAACTGGATGTCCGCCTCATGCTGGCGCGCGACGTGGGGGTCTTCAAAGAAGATAACGCGTTGGCACTGATGTTCGAGCACCAGCTCCGCGATCTGTGCATCGCCGCCCAGCGGTCCGCTCAGGTAGCGATGCACCCACGGCGTGTCCTTCGGCCAGCCGCGCGACCAAGCCAACTCGTTCAGACGGCCGCCGGTCGTGCCCGTGGCAACGCGCCGCGCAAATCGGGAAAGCACATCAAAATGCTCGCTGGCGAATGCCACCATCTCGTCCTTGAGCGCATCGTGGGCGATCATCGCCAGCGTCTGCCCGGAAAAATTGAAGTGGCGCGACGCGGATGCGTCGGGAGCCAGCCCGGCATGGATGCGTTCGACCTCCATCCATTCGATGGCGCCGGCCAGCGTCGAGATGAACGGCCGGCCGTGCGTGATGCACTGCCGCTTGAGCGCCAGGGCCTCAGGAAAAATCGAGGACGGGTCGACGGGATCGATCAGATAGATGGCGCCATCGAAGGGAGCCTGCCCGTCGCGCCCTTCGGTCACGCGAGCCACCAGCTTCATCAGCCCGCCCTCGCGGCCATAGGGATACCGGATCAGCCCGGGATAGCTTTGCAGCATGCCCTCGCGCACGATCGCATCATGGGTGCGCCCCACCGTATGCAACTGCACGCCCAGTTCGCGAATGGTGGACGAGCATGCGCGCAGCCAGGTGAACAAGGCGGCGTCGGGGGTTTCGTGGTGCAGGCGATTGGCGGCCAGGCCAAAACGCAGTTGGGCAGCGGGCATCGGTGGACTCGGCTGGAAAGGACAACGGACGAATTGTGGATGATACCGTGGCCTGTGCGACGTGGGCATGTCAACCAGGCCGCGTCCTCCCCGCCCCGAACCGCGGCCCGACCGGCCAAAAGAAAAACGCTCCAAATGGAGCGTTTTACGGATTTGAGGTCAGTCGGCTTCCTCGATCCAGGCCATCTGGATGGCCTCAAGGATCTTCTCGCCGCAATGGGCGGGATCGTCGCTGAAGTCCGGCAGCGCCATGACCCAGTCGCGCAGCTGCGTAAACCGCAGGGCATTGGGGTCCACGTCAGGATGCGCGTCATACAGCGCCGCGGCAATCTGGTAAGTGTCGGTCCACTTCATCAATGGCCCTCTTTTGCGTGATTGATCGTGTACTTGGGAATCTCGACCGTCAGGTCCGCATCGGTCACCAGCGCTTGGCACGACAGGCGCGAGGTCGGGGTCAGGCCCCAGGCCTTGTCGAGCAGATCTTCCTCGTCGTCCGTGGCGTCTTCCAGCGACGCATAACCCTGCTTGACCACCACGTGACAGGTCGTGCAGGCGCAGGACAGCTCGCAGGCGTGCTCAATATCGATGTGGTTGTCCAGCAGCACGCGGCAAATCGAAACGCCTTTGGGTGCGTCTTCGATCACCGCGCCTTCGGGGCAGTAGTCGGGATGAGGCAATACAGTCAGTTTCGGCATAACTTCTTATCAGGCGATTTCGTCAAGTTTGCGGCCGGCGAGCGCGGCGCGAATGCTGCGGTCCATGCGGCGCGCGGCAAATTCGTCTGTCGCGGCGGACAGGGCCTGAACGGCCTGTGTCACGGTGTCCACATCCTGTGCCTGCTGCGCCGCAGTTGCGGCCTCCAGGCATACATCGACGTTTTTGCGCTCGTCTTCGTTCAGCAGGTCGCCGTCCACCGCAAGCGCGGCCTGCACCGATTCCACCAGTTGGCGCGCATCGACTTGCTGCTCGCGCAACATGCGCGCCTTCGCGTCGGTATCGGCCTGTGCGACGCTGTCGGCCAGCATCTGCGCGATCTCGTCGTCGGACAGACCGTACGACGGCTTGACGGACACCATCGCCTCGACGCCCTGGCTCTGTTCGCGGGCGGTGACGCTGAGCAAACCGTCCGCGTCCACCTGGAAGGTCACGCGAATACGCGCGGCGCCGGCCACCATGGGCGGAATGCCGCGCAGCTCAAAGCGCGCCAGCGAACGAGAATCCGCCACCAGATCGCGCTCGCCTTGCACCACGTGGATGCTCATGGCCGTCTGGCCATCCTTGAAGGTCGTGAATTCCTGGGCGCGCGCCACGGGAATCGTGCTGTTGCGAGGAATGATGCGCTCGACCAGGCCGCCCATGGTTTCCAGACCCAGCGACAGCGGGATCACGTCCAGCAGCAGCCAGTCCTCGCCCGGTGCGCGGTTGCCCGCCAACAGGTTCGCCTGCAGCGCCGCGCCCAGCGCCACGACCTGATCCGGATCCAGATCGGTCAGCGGTTCCGTGCCAAACACTTTGGCGACGGCGGCGCGCACGACCGGCATGCGCGTCGCGCCGCCCACCATCACAACGCCGCGCACCTCGGCGGGCTTGAGCGCCGCATCGCGCAGCGCGCGACGCGCCGTATCGAGCGTGCGCTCGATCAGCGGCTGAGCCAGCAATTCAAATTCGTCGCGGGTAAGCGCAAGATCGGCTTCGCGTCCACCCGACAGCGTCAGCTTCAGGCTGGCCACGTCCGCGTTCGACAGGGCTTCACGCGCGGCGCGGGCTGCCATCAGCAGGCCGCGGCGTTCGGCGGGGGAAAGATCACCCAAGCCCAGCTTCGTCACAGCATGATCCGCGATCAGGGCGTCGAAATCGTCACCGCCCAATGCCGTATCGCCGCCGGTGGAAATCACTTCGAAAACGCCCTGCGTCAAGCGCAGGATGGAGATATCGAAGGTACCGCCGCCCAGGTCGTACACCGCGTACACACCCTCGGCCGCATTGTCGAGGCCATAAGCAATGGCCGCCGCGGTCGGTTCATTCAGCAGGCGCAGCACGTTCAGGCCGGCCAACCGGGCCGCGTCGCGCGTCGCCTGGCGCTGAGCATCGTCGAAATAGGCAGGCACGGTGATGACCGCACCCACCAGATCGTCGCCCAGTACATCTTCGGCACGCTGACGCAGCACTGCCAGGATCTGCGCGGAGACTTCGACCGGGCTCAGGTCGCCCTGCGCCGTGCGGATGCGCACCATGCCGGGCGCATCCACGAACTCGTACGGCGCGCGGGTGGCGAGGGCTTCTTCCAGCGAACGGCCCATGAAACGCTTCACGGACACGACGGTGTTCAACGGATCTTCTGCCTGCTGGGCAAGCGGATCACGACCGGTCGTGACCTTGCCGCCGGGGAAATAGCGCACCGCCGAGGGCAGCAAGGCATGGCCCTGCGCATCGGGCAGCACTTCGGCAACGCTGCTGCGCACGGCAGCGACCAGCGAATTGGTGGTGCCCAGGTCAATCCCGACCGCCAGCTTGCGCTGGTGCGGCGCGGGCGATTCACCGGGCTCGGATATCTGCAATAAGGCCATGATTCTGTTTTTCTGGTCAGTAGGCCGCGCCGTGCAGGCGCCCGTGTCGGGAACGCCCCAGCGCGCCGTTGGCTATCCTGCGGGCTGCACGTGGGCCAGCTCCTGCGCCAGCTTTTCCACGAACATCCATTCCCGCACCTTGCGCCCGGCGGCCGCGTAATCGCGTTCGACGTCCAGCAGCCGCGTCAGCGTGGCGCGCATTTCGGCGCGCGCTTCGTCCAGTTCGGCTTGCAGGGCCTCCAGGACGCTGGCGTCCTCGCGCCCATCGTCCAGCATCTCGCGCCAGGTCATCTGCTGCATCAGGAAAGCGGCGTCCATCGACGTATTGCTTTCGGTCTGCAGATCCACGCCAGCCTGCTCGCACAGGTAACGCGCCCGCAAGAGCGGATCTTTCAGTTCGCGATAGGCCTCATTGGCGCGGGCGGCCCACTGCATCGCCACACGGCGTTCCGCGGGGCTCGCCGTGGCAAAGCGGTCGGGGTGGACTTTCGCGGCGACGGTGCGCCAGGCGTGTTCAAGCGCCTGGCCGTCCAGATCGAATCGCGCCGGCAAGCCAAACAGGCTGAAGTGATCGTCACCAGCCAAGACTTACACCGTGAACGACTCGCCGCAGCCGCAGGTCGCCTTTTCGTTGGGGTTGCGGAACTTGAAGCCTTCGTTCAGGCCCTCGCGGGCGTAGTCCAGCTCCGTGCCGTCGAGATAGGAAAGGCTCTTGGGGTCAATGAAGACCTTCACGCCAAAACTCTCGAAGACAACATCTTCCGCCTCGACCGCGTCGACATACTCCAACTTGTAGGCCATGCCGGAGCAACCCGTCGTCCTAACGCCGAGCCGCAAGCCGATACCCTTTCCGCGCTTCTGCAAGTAGCGGCCGATATGGGTGGCAGCCTGTTGGGTCAGGGTAACGGACATGATCAGCCCGCCACTGCTTCGGCCGGAGCCGAGTGCTTTTCTTTGTAGTTCTGCACCGCGGCCTTGATTGCATCTTCGGCCAGGATGGAACAGTGCACCTTCACGGGCGGCAGGGCCAGCTCTTCCGCGATCTGCGTGTTGCGGATGTTCATGGCTTGGTCCAGCGTCTTGCCCTTGACCCACTCGGTCACGAGCGAGCTGGAGGCAATGGCCGAGCCACAGCCGTAGGTCTTGAAGCGCGCGTCTTCGATAACGCCGGCTTCGTTCACCTTGATCTGCAGCTTCATGACGTCGCCACAGGCCGGGGCGCCGACCATGCCAGTACCCACCGAGTCGTCCGACTTGTCGAACGAACCGACATTGCGCGGGTTTTCGTAGTGATCCAGAACTTTGGTGCTGTAAGACATGTTAATTCTCCACGTATATCAAGGCGCGGGCGCTTAGTGCGCGGCCCACTGCACGGTGTTCAAGTCGATGCCTTCCTTGGCCATTTCCCAAAGCGGCGACATATCGCGCAGCTTGCCAACCCGGCTCTTGATCAGTTCGACCGCAAAATCCACTTCCTTCTCGGTCGTGAAACGACCCAGCGTGAAACGGATCGAGCTGTGCGCCAATTCATCATTGCGGCCCAGGGCGCGCAGCACGTACGAAGGCTCCAGGCTGGCCGAGGTGCAGGCCGAACCGCTGGAAACCGCAAGCTCCTTGATCGCCATGATCAGGGACTCGCCTTCAACGTAGTTGAAGCTCACGTTCAGGTTGTGCGGCACGCGCTGGTCCATGTCGCCGTTGAGGTAAACCTCTTCGATTTCCGACAGGCCATTCCAGAGGCGGTCGCGCAGCATGCGGATGCGCTCGTTTTCGGTGCCCATTTCTTCGCGCGCCAGGCGGAAGGCCTCACCCATGCCGACGATCTGGTGCGTGGCCAACGTGCCCGAGCGGAAACCGCGCTCGTGACCGCCGCCGTGCATCTGCGCTTCGATGCGCACACGCGGCTTGCGGCGCACGTACAGCGCGCCGATACCCTTCGGGCCGTAGGTCTTGTGGGCCGAGAACGACATCAGGTCGACCTTGAGCTTTTGCAGGTCGATTTCCACCTTGCCGGTCGCCTGCGCGGCGTCGACGTGGAAGATGATGCCCTTCTCGCGGCAGATTTCACCCAGCGTCTCCACATCCTGGATCACGCCGATTTCGTTGTTCACCATCATCACGGACACCAGCACGGTGTCGGGACGCAGCGCAGCCTTGAACACGTCCAAGTCGATCAGGCCGTTGTCCTTGACGTTCAGGTAGGTGACTTCAAACCCCTGACGCTCCAGTTCGCGACAGGTGTCGAGCACGGCCTTGTGTTCCGTCTTGACGGTGATGATGTGCTTGCCGCGCTCGGAATAGAAATTCGCGGCACCCTTGATGCCCAGGTTGTCAGATTCCGTGGCGCCGGAGGTCCAGACGATTTCGCGCGGGTCGGCATTGACCAGCTTGGCGACTTCTTCGCGGGCGCGTTCGACTGCCTCTTCGGATTCCCAGCCAAACGCGTGGCTACGAGATGCGGGGTTGCCAAAGTTTTCGTACAGCCAGGGCACCATCGCGTCGACGACGCGGGGGTCGACGGGCGTCGTGGCCGAGTAATCCAGATAGATCGGACGGGTGGTCATTTCTACAACTCCTGATACTTCTTATACGGTGGCATTGGCAGCGACGGTGGTGGTCGGGGCGTTGGCGGCCGTGCCGCCTCCCACCCGGTTCACCCGCACCGCGCACGCTTGCGCTTGATTGGTGGCTTCCTGCAATTGGCGCACACGCTGCTGATCGACGAGATCCTGCAGGGACACCGAATCCAGGTAATCCACCATCTTGCGATTCAACGTAGCCCAGAGTTCGTGGGTCATGCACTTGCCCGGCTTGCCGTCGTTGCCGCTCGTACAGTCCCGCTTACCGCCACAGCTTGTGGCATCCAGCGGCTCGTCGACGGCGAAGATGATGTCTGCGACAGTTACGTTGCGCGCCAGGCGCGCAAGCGAATAACCGCCGCCCGGGCCGCGGACGCTGTCCACGAGCTCGTGACGGCGGAGTTTGCCGAAAAGCTGTTCCAGATACGAAAGCGAGATGTTCTGACGCTGGCTGATGGCCGCAAGAGTGACCGGGCCGCTATGCTGCCGCATA
>DALZRX010000141.1:0-570 GCA_032015805.1 Achromobacter sp. | reverse complement strand
GTCACGGCGAAACGCCCTTTGGTAGTTAGCCGCATGGTGAATTCCCTGTGATTCCGGCAATGGCCGCCAGCGAATCCAGCGGTCAATACCCGAGTAATTGGCTCAAGTATAGCCTATTCCCGACTAATTTGGTATGGCTCCGGCTTACAAAAAACCGCGCATCTGCGCGGTTCTTCACTGCCTTATACCCTGAGAGCCGCTCTGCGAGCGGCTCTACCATCCTGCGCTCAGGCAGCCTGGTACTGGGTAGCGCGCTTGCGGACCAGTTCGAGGACGCCTTGACAGGCATCTTCCAGGTAATCCAGGACCTTGCCAAAGCCGTCGGCGCCGCCGTAGTACGGGTCGGGCACGGTGGCCTCTTCGAACTCATTGGCAAAGCGCATCAACAGCATCAGCTTGTGCTGATAAGCCTTGGGGCATTGCTGCTGCATGGCGGACAGGTTGTCCCAGTCCATGGCGAGGATGAGATCGAAGTCGCGGAAGTCTTCCGCGGTGACCTGACGCGCCTCACAGTGGGTGATCTCGTAGCCGCGCTTGCGCGCTGCGGCCTGCGCCCGGGCATCAGGCGCC
>DALZRX010000140.1:0-9094 GCA_032015805.1 Achromobacter sp. | reverse complement strand
GCAATCTCATTGCGCGCGCCCGCCAGGTCGGCCAGCAGCACGTCCGTCTTGCCCGCCAGCGCCTGTCCAAAGGCGGTTGCCGTGATGCCCCGGCGCGAGCGCACGAACAGCGCGACGCCAAACATGTCCTCCAGCTCCAGCAGCAGCTTGCTGGCTGCGGGCTGCGTCATGCCCAGCCGCGCCGCGGCCTTGTGCACGCTGCCCAGCGCATGCAGCGCCTGCAATAGATCCAGGTGACGCAGGCGCAGGCGTCCGCTGATGTGGCGCAGGTCGGGAATGCGGGGGCTGGCAGGCATGGCGCGGCGATTCCAATAGGTTTTCACAGCATTCTAATAATTGATCATTCGGTATGCACTGGCTTCCTATACTGGTTTCGTGCTCATGCGAGCCCCCGCTTCTACCAGAGAGGTTGCCGATGAAGATCACCATGCTGGGAACTGGCGCCGCGTTGCCGGATCCCGACCGGGCGCAGTCCGCGATTTTGTTGACGCTGGACGACGACCGGCACTACCTGTTCGACTGCGGGGAGGGCGCGACCCGGCAGATGGTGCGCGCGAATGTGGATCCCGCCAAGGTCGGTTTCGTTTTCCTGACCCATCTGCACCACGACCACATCTGCGACTACCCTTATTTCGTGATCTCAAGCTGGATCCTCAACAAGGAGGGATCGCCACTCGTACTGGGACCCAAGGGCACGAAGCACTTCGTGGACCACCTGTTCGAGAACGGGGCGTATCACACCGACTTCCAGGCGCGCGCCGCCTATCCCGTGCGCCAGCGCAACCTGGAAGCGATGCGGCCAGAGGTGCGCGAAGTCAGTCCCGGCGTGGTGTTCGAAGACGACAAGGTGCGCATCTCGGTGGACTGGGTCGAACACATACCGCGCGATGTCTGTGAATGCTTCGGCGTGCGCGTCGAGGCGGAAGGCAAGGTCATCGCCTTCAGCGGCGATACCGCGCCCTGTCAGGCGATGGTTCGCCTGGCCCAGGATGCCGACCTGCTCATCCACGAATGCACCTTCCCCGAATCATTCATTGCGCATCGCGCCAAGACGGGCGTCGGCACCTATGCCCATACCAGTCCGACCGATCTGGGCAAGATTGCGCGCGAGGCCAATGTGAAGAGCCTGGTGGCCACGCACTTTGGCCATTTCGACTCCACCAGCCCAGTCCTCAAGCGCGCCGCGGCCAAGCACTTGCCCGTGGAGCTGATGGGACCGCACTTGATGGACGAGATCGTCACCGATATCCGCAAGCACTACGCGGGTCCGCTGCGGCTGGCGCATGATCTGATGCGCATCGACCTGTAGATCCGCGACGTTGCATGGCCGGCCGCCCGGGCAACGCCGCCGGGACGGCCAGGGAGAACACGATGCCGTATAGAGCTTGTGCCGTATCCGTCCTGGCCGCGCTGGCGCCGGCCCTCATGCCGCCCGCCGCCGGCGCCCAGTATCCCGAGCATCCCATTCGCGTGGTGCTGCCGTACGCGCCCGGCGCCGCAGGGGACATCGCCTTGCGGCAGATTCAGCCGCTGCTGGAAAAGCGCCTGGGCCAGCCGGTGGTGGTCGACTACAAGACCGGCGCGGGAGGCAACATCGGCATGCAGGACGTGGCGCGCGCCAAGCCTGACGGGCATACGCTCGTGCTCGGCGCCGCCAACAACTTTGTCATCAACCAGTTCCTGTATCGCAAGCTGGGCTTCGACCCGCTGGCCGACCTGGAGCCGGTGGGTAAGCTGGCGGACGTGCCGGCCTTCATCTATGTCAGCGCACAGGCGCCGGCCACCGACTGGCCGGCATTCCAGCAATACGCGCGCGCGCACGCCGGCAAACTCAACTATGGTTCGCCAGGCATGGGCACGACGCCGCATCTGTCGGCCTACCGCCTCTCCAAGGCGATGGGCGCGAACATGACGCATATCGCCTACCGGGGCTCCGCGCCGGGCTTGCAAGCGCTCCTGGCCAACGAAGTCCAGCTCTATATCGGCGGCTACGGCATCGCGGCCGCCTATGTGCCACAGGGCAAGGTGCGGGCGCTGGCGGTGGCGGCACCCGAGCGGTTTGCCGCGTTGCCTGACGTGCCCACCGCCAAAGAGGCAGGGATGCCGGAGGTGGTGCAGGGCAACTGGTGGGGCTTCGCCGCGCCGAAAGGCACGCCAGCGGACCGCATTGCGCGCTTTGCAGCGGCGTTGCATGAAGTGCTGAATCTGCCCGAGGTGCGGCAGGCTTATCTTGCCAACGGCTTCGTGCCCAGCCCGGACACGCCCGCGGCGTTCGGCGCAACCTGGCGCCACGAGGCCCGCCAATGGGAAGCGGTGGTGCGCGAGTCGGGCGTCGTGCTGGACTGACGCTCCGTTCGCCACCGCGCTTGCCGCGATATTTGACGCCCGAGCGGGGCATCCATTGTTTGTATAATAATAACTATCATTTCCATTATGGATGCTCGCCGTGTCGGACCGAGAGCACGCAGTTGGCGCATCGCTTTCCGCCCTGTACAACGCGCACTGCGGCTGGTTGCAGAATTGGCTGAATCGCCGTCTTCAAGACAATCATCAGGCCGCCGACCTGACGCAGGACACCTTCCTGACCCTGCTTGTGAGACGGCACGCGATTGCCGATGTGCGTGAGCCCCGAGCATTCCTGACCACCATCGCGCGCGGCCTGCTGGTCGATTTCTGGCGCCGCCGGGACATCGAACACGCGTGGGCCGAGACCCTCGCGGCGCGTCCCGAAGTCACGCATCCATCCCCCGAAGTGCAAGTCCAGGCGCTGCAGGCGCTGGTCGAGATCGACCGCAAGCTGCAGCGCCTGGGCTTGCGCGCGCGGGCGGCCTTCCTGATGCACCGTATCCATGGCATGACGCATCCCGCAATTGCGGTGGAGCTGCGCGTGTCCGAGCGGACGGTGCGCAATGACATCGCGCAGGCGATGCTGTGCTTTTTGCTTGACGCCGACCTGCAACCTGAGGGTTTGCGTCGTCAAGAGGCTGGACGCTGATGGGCGCCGCTGCCGTCGATCCTCGCATTCTGGAAGCCGCCGCGCAGTGGTATGCGCTGCTGAGCTCGGGGGCGGCCAGTGAGCAGGAGCGCGCACGCTGGCAAGCGTGGATGGACGCCGACACCGCCCATCGTCGCGCGTGGCAACGCGTCGAGGAGGTGGGCGCGCAGTTCGATGCGCTGGTCGCGCAGCCGATGGGCCGCGAAGCCAGCGTGGCCAGCCTCAATGCCGCCGCGCAAGGCCGGCGCGAGCGGCGCCGGCTGTTGACGGTTTCGCTGATTGCGGGCGCGACAGGACTCTTGGGCCTGGGCGTGACGCAATCGCCGGCCGGCCGCCGGACGTGGGCGGCCTGGCAGGCGGACCTGGTCACGCCAGTAGGCGGCTCGCAGGAAGTCCGGCTTGCCGACGGCACCCAAGTTCAACTCAATACCGATACCGCGCTGAAGGTCGATTACACGCGCGACCAGCGCCGCCTGGTGCTGCTGCGCGGCGAGATCATGATCGCCACCGCGGCCGACCCGGGGCGCACCTTCGTGGTGGATACCCCGCAAGGGCGATTGCAAGCACTGGGCACGCGGTTCAACGTGCGCAGCCTTGACGGTGAAACCACGCTCGCGGTGCTGGAGGGCGCAGTGCAGGCGCATTTTGCGGGCGCGCCTGCCGCCGGGGTCCGGGTCGATGCCGGCATGCGGATGCGCGGCGGCGCGCAGGGCATCGAGGCGCCCGCGGCCGTGCGTGCCGACGACCACAACTGGACGCGCGGCATCGTGCAGTTCGAGGAGGCGCCGCTGGCGCAGGTGGTGGCGGAACTGGCGCGTTACCGCCGGGGGCATCTGGGTTGTGCCGACGACGTGGCGACGCTGCGCGTGACGGGCACATTCCCGCTGCATGACAGCGATCGCGCGCTGCGCCTGTTGAGCGAGGCCCTGCCGGTGCACATCAGCCAGCCGCTGCCCTGGTGGACGACGCTGCAACCGCGCTGAAATCGCCCTGAACCCCGCCGCCGTTACAAATTAGTTTGCCGCTTTTGCCGCGCTCATCCGGCCTATGGGCAGTTCAACACCCATATCGCAGATCCGTGGCATGACCAACCCCCTCACGCTTTTCCCCATCCGTCTGATCCGCCGCGCGCGCATCGCCCCGTTGGCGCTCGCCATCGGCGTGATGCTGAGCGGCGGGGCGCCCCTAAGCGCCGTGTACGCGCAGTCCGCCCAGACGCAGGTCCGGGAATACGACATCCCGGCCGGACCGTTGAGCCAGGTCCTCAACCTGTTTTCCGCCGAAGCTGGCCTCTTCGTCAGCGGCCACGGCGATCTAAGCAGCGGCCGGCAAAGCCCAGGTGTGCGCGGCCGGTATTCGCCCGAGGCAGGGATGGCCGCGCTGCTGAGTGGCACCGGTCTGGTGGCAGAACGTCTGCCTGATGGCGGCTTCGTCCTGCGGCAGGGCCGCCAGGACGTGACCTTGCTCGAACCGATCGCGGTGACTGCCCAGGTCGAACGCCCGGATGGCCCGGTGCTGGGCATCGCCGCCACGAACAGCGCCACGGCAACCAAGACCGATACGCCGATCATCGAAACGCCGCAGTCGATCTCGGTGGTGAGCGCCGCGCAGATCAGCGATCAGAAGGCGCAGAACCTGCAAGAGGCGCTGGGCTACACGCCTGGCATCATGCCCGGCATCGTCGCCAAGAGCTCGATGTTCGAAGATACGATGAGCATCCGCGGCTTCGAAGCCAACCCCCAGACCGGCAGCTATTACCGCGACGGCATGCGCTACATGATCAACCAGTACAACGGCAAGCAGGAGCCGTACGGACTGGAGCGGGTCGAGGTGCTGCGCGGGCCGTCATCGGTGCTGTATGGCGCCGCCGCGCCGGGCGGCGTCGTCAATACCGTGACAAAGCGTCCGCCCGGCGAAACGATGGGCGAGATCAATCTGGACGGCGGCAGTTTCGACCGCCGTCAGATTTCGGCGGACATCGGTGGTCCCATCGACGAGGCCGGGGTCTGGTCCTATCGCTTGACCGGCCTGTTCCGCGAGAGCAAGCAATTCATCGACTACAGCGCCGACGATCGCACCTACATCGCGCCCGCGTTGACGTGGCGCCCGTCAGCGGCCACCTCGGTCACGCTGCTGGCCAACTATCAGCGCAGCAAGACGATCAATCCGACGGAGGTGCCGGTCACCGGCTCGCTCTGGACCAACCCGAACGGACAGATTCCGCGCTCGCGCTTTCTGGGCGAGCCCAACAACAACCGCTTCGATGTCGAAGCGACGTCGCTGGCCGTGCTGATCGAGCATGCGTTCAATGACACGCTGAAATTCCGCACGTCGATGCGCTACTACGACGCGGACCTGACCATGCGCTACGTGCTGCTGCAAGGCGACGTGGACGCCGCGACGCAGCGGCGGGTGTCGCGTTCTGCACGCGGTTTCGATGACCGCACGACCGTGCAGACGATCGACACCAACATCGAGAAGCGGTTCCAGACGGGTGCCGTGACGCAGACGATTCTTGCCGGCTTCGACTACACCCGCTCCACGTACAACAGTGACCGCCTGCGCGGCAATCTGCGGCCCATCGATGTCTTCGATCCGGTGTACCTGCCTGGCGATGTGGTGGTCTTGCCCTGGCAGCAGCGCCGCAACACCGAGCATCGCCTGGGCATCTACCTGCAGGATCAGCTCAAGATCGCGGACAAGGTGGTGGTGCTGCTGGGCGGTCGGTATGACAACGTGCGCGCCGAGAACCGCGCCTTGCACGCGCCGTCCAGCAATTCAAACGACAAGGACACCGCCTTCACCGGCCGCGCCGGCGTGGTGTATCTGGCGGACAACGGCCTGGCGCCGTATGTCAGCTTCAGCCAGTCGTTCGAACCCACCAGCGGGCGCGACCGAAACGAAGGCAGTTTCGAGCCCAGCCGCGGAACGCAGTACGAAGTCGGCATCCGATACCAGCCCGCCGGCGAAGACATCATGTTGAGCGCGGCGCTGTTCAACCTGGAGCGCAAGAACGTGCTCACGCCGGACCCGGTCGACCCGACCTTTCTGGTGCAGACCGGCGAGGTGCGCTCGCGCGGCCTGGAGCTTGAGGCGCGCGCACGCGTCACGCCACAGGTCGATGTGATTGCCGCCTACACCTACACCGACGCCAGGGTGGTCAAGAGCAATCTGCCGGGCGAAGAGGGCGAGCGCTTCAATACGCCCCGTCACGCGGCTTCCTTGTGGACCGACGTGAACCTGTCGGAGTGGGTGCTGATGGGGCTGAAGGCCGGCGCCGGCGTGCGCTATGTGTCGGCGCGTCCCGACCGGCCGTCCAGCGGTTCGCTCGGGGGCGCGGGCTACACGCTGATCGATGCGCGCGTCAGTTATGAAAGCGGCCCATGGCTCTATGCGCTCAACGTCACCAACCTGACGGACAAGACCTACATCCCGTCGATTTGCTACAACGGCGTGTGCGACTACGGTGAGCCCCGCCGCATCATCGGCACGGTGAGCTACCGCTGGTGAGCGTGCGCGGGTCGTTGCTGCGGCTGCATCGCTGGACCGGCCTGGTACTGGCCGGCTTTCTCTGCGTGGTGGCGCTGACCGGTATCCCGCTGGCGTGGTACGACACGCTGGATGCCGCGACCGCACCGGCATTGCACCGCGTGAAGCTGCCTTCGGTGGACGCCGCAGGGCTGGACCCGCTGATGCTGCGCGACCACGTTGCCCGATGGGTTCCGGCAGCGGCAATGCCCGCCACGCCCCTGGGCGGACAGGCCGGCCGCAGCGTGCCATTCCCGGTCTGGCTGCACGAGGAGGGTGCGGCTGCGCCGGTGCTGCATGAAATCTTCGTCGACCCGTACTCTGGCGCCATTCTGGGGCAACGCCGTTGGGGCGATCTGGGGGAAGGGATGCGTAACCTGATGCCGTTCCTGCATCGGGTCCATACGGCGCTGCTGTTCGAAGGCATCGGCGAGCTGTTGCTCGGCATCGTCGCGTTGGCCTGGACGCTCGATGGATTTGTCGGCGCGTGGCTCACGCTGCCAGCGCGACGCCGCGCGCGCAAGCCGGCGTCCTCCGCGTGGGAACGCTGGGCGCCCGCCTGGCGCATCCGCTGGCAGGGCGGTCCGCACAAGCGCAACTTCGATCTGCATCGTGCGGGCGGGCTGTGGCTGTGGGCGGCGCTGACGTTGATGGCATGGAGCAGTGTCGCACTCAACCTGCCGGCGGTCTACGATCCGGTGATGCGCGCCGGCCTGAGCTACCAGGCCGATCCGCGGCGTAGTGCGCCGGCAATGGCTGGCACACCAATGCCGCCCGGGGAGGCGCGCGAGGTTGGCCGTCGTCTGATGGCCGAGCTGGCCGCCCGCGAAGGATTGACCGTGTTGGAAGAACATTGGCTGGCGCTGGACGGCCGCCGCGGTCTCTATCGCTACAGTGTGCGCAGCAGCCGCGATCTGCGCGCGCGCAGCGGCGCCAGCTCTGTCGTGTTCAATGCCGTGGACGGACGGCTCGTGGGCAGCCATCTTCCGACGGGCGGGGCGGCCGGCGATACCGTCAAGCATTGGTTGACCAGCCTGCACATGGCGGCGCTATGGGGCTGGCCGCTGCAATTGGCGGTAGCGATGGTCGGCGCGGTCACCGTCATGCTGAGCCTGACCGGTGTGTGGTTGTGGTGGACGCGCCGCCGCGCCCGTCAGTACGGACCCTTGCCCGTGGCGACGGTGGCCACTTCCTTGAACTCGCCCGCCAGCGCTTCGGCCGCGCGGGCCAGCAGCACGGCATCGACGCCTACTGCCACGAAGGTCGCGCCCAACGACAGGTAGTGCTTCGCCTGGGCCACGCCGCTGTGCAGGATGCCGGCGGCCTTGCCGGACCGCACGATGCGTCCAATGGCGTCATCGATGGTCTTCTCGACCACCGGATGCTCGGGCTGGCCCAGATAGCCCATGCTGGCCGAGAGGTCGGCCGGACCGATGAATGCGCCGTCCACGCCATCCACCGCAAGAATCTCGTCCAGCACCTCGATGGCGCCCGGCGTTTCGATCTGCACCAGCACGCACATTTCGTCGTTGGCGCGTTCGAGGTAGTTCGGGATGCGGTTCCAACGCGACGCCCGCGCCAGCGCGCTGCCCACGCCCCGTATGCCTTGCGGCGGATAACGCACTGCCGCCACCGCGGCGGCGGCTTCCTGCGCCGACTGGACCATGGGCACCAGCACCGTCTGCGCGCCGGTGTCCAGGATCTGCTTGATCTGGACTGGGTCGTTCCAGGCTGGACGCACGACGGGTGCGACCGGATACGCGGCGACGGACTGCAACTGGGCGAGCGTGGAGTCCAGCGTGTTGGGCGCGTGCTCGCCATCGATCAGCAGCCAGTCGAATCCGGCGCCGGCAAGGATTTCAGAGGTGTACGCGCTGGCCAGACCGGCCCACAGGCCGATCTGGGGTTTGCCGTCGCGCAGCGCCTGCTTGAACGTATTGGTCAGGATGTCCATGGGGGATGGATGGGGTGATGGAGGGGGAGGAGGGACTTGGCGCTCAAGGCGTGCCGGCGTCGCGCGAGGGACTGTCGCGCTTGATCAGATCGACCATCGCGTCCACATCGCGGTACAGGCGATCCAGCAATTCCTTGCCGATCCTTTCTTCGATTTCCTGATACTTCGCGTCCACCATCGGACGCATGCGGTCGATGAGCTTGTTGCTTTTGGCGGTCAGGGAAATTTCCTGGCGGCGCTGGTCGGCGCTGGACCGCGTGCGCTTGATGAGCCCTTGCTCTTCCATGCCGGCCAACATGCGCGTGAGGCTGGGGCTCAGGATCTGACAGGCGCGGGCGATCTGATTCGGTTCCAGGGAGCCCACCTCGCTCAGCGTGCGCAAGACCCGCCATTGCTGTTCGGTGACGCCGGCCGCGTGCAGCACGGGGCGAAAATGCGCCATCAGCGTTTCGCGCGCGTAGAGCAGCAAATGGGGAAGATTGCGGTGGTGAAAGGTCGGACTCATGGCGGCTATGTTAGCAAGAAGCCGCCCAATAATTGATCAATTCTTCGGGTCCGGACGCGGCCCGCGCCGGCGCGGCGGCGGGCCGGCGAAGGGGCCGGTCCGAAGCGTCACG
>DALZRX010000139.1:3324-9111 GCA_032015805.1 Achromobacter sp. | reverse complement strand
GCCGGCCCAGTCCGCCCCCGCCCTGCCAGCCGAACTGCGCGGCACCGAGTTCCATCTGGAAATAGGCGAAACGCCCGTGAACTTCACGGGCGCGGCGCGGGTGGCCACCACGGTCAACGGCATGCTGCCCGCGCCGCTGCTACGCTGGCGCGAGGGCGACACGGTGCGCCTGCACGTCACGAACCGGCTGCGCGAACAGACGTCGATCCATTGGCACGGCATTCTTCTGCCCACCGATATGGACGGCGTGCCGGGACTGAGCTTTCCCGGCATCGATCCGGGCCAGACTTTTACCTATCGATTCGACGTGCGCCAAAGCGGCACCTACTGGTATCACAGCCATTCGGGCTTCCAGGAACAGACGGGCCTGTACGGCGCGATCGTCATCGAGCCGCGGCGCCGCGATCCCATCGCATCCGACCGCGACTACACAGTGCTGCTGTCGGACTGGACGGACGAAGACCCGATGCGCGTGTTCAACAAGCTGAAGGTGATGCCCGACTACTACAACCGCATCCAGCCCACCGTCGGAAGTCTGGCGGAAGACGCGCGCGGCATGGGCTGGCGCGCCGCCCTGTCCGAGCGGCTGATGTGGGACCGCATGCGCATGAACCCAACCGACCTGGCGGATGTGTCTGGCGAAACGTACACATATCTCACTAACGGCGCCACGCCTGCGGGCAATTGGACAGGCCTTTTCACGCCCGGCGAGCGCGTGCGGCTGCGATTCATCAACGGCTCCGCGATGACGTATTTCGATGTTCGCATCCCGGGTCTGAAAATGACGGTCGTGGCTGCCGACGGGCTGGACGTGCGGCCCGTGGACATCGAGGAATTTCGCATCGGCGTCGCGGAAACGTATGACGTCATCGTCGAACCCCAGGAAGACCGGGCGTACACGATCTTCTCGCAAGCCATGGATCGCTCGGGCTACGCGCGCGCCACGCTCGCGCCCCGCGCCGGCATGCAGGCCGAGGTTCCCGGGATGGATCGCGTGCAGGTGCTGGGCATGATGGACATGGGCATGGAGCATGGTACCGGCGGGTCGCAGGAGATGCCTTCCGAGCACGGCGGCCACGGCGGCGGGCACGGCGCTCATGCCTCCGACGTCGATCAGGGCGGCATGATCGAGGTCACCCACCCCTATCCCGCCGAGCGCGGCGTGGGCAATTCCATGCTGCCCGGCGTGGTGTCGACGCGCCTGGACGACCCGGGCGTCGGACTGCGCGACAACGGCCGCCGCGTGCTGACCTACGCGGACTTGCGCTCGGTGCGCGAACCCGATGACAACCGCGCGCCCTCGCGCGAGATCGAGCTGCACCTGACAGGCAACATGGAACGCTACCTGTGGTCGTTCAACGGCGTGATGTTTTCGGACGCGCGGCCCATTGTGCTGCGCTACGGCGAACGCGTGCGCTTCGTGCTGGTGAACGACACGATGATGACGCACCCCATCCACCTGCACGGACTCTGGAGCGACCTGGAATCGCCCGACGGCACGTTCCAGGTGCGCAAGCACACCATCTCGCTGAATCCGGCGCAGCGCATCAGCTATCGCGTCAGCGCCGACGCCCGTGGTAAGTGGGCCTATCACTGCCATCTGCTGTATCACATGGAGGCCGGCATGTTCAGGGCGGTCGTGGTGGAGTAAGCAATGAAGCCGATCAAATTCCAATCGCTGGCGCCGGGCGTTTGCGCACTCTTGCTCGCATTCACGGGCTCAATCGCCTGGGCGCAATCGGCGGGGACGGAACATGCGGACATGCCCGGCATGGACCATGGCTCGCAGGACCATGCCGCGGTGGACCAGGGCGCGCGAACCGCCCCGCCTGTCGGCAGCCTGCCGACCAGCGACGGCGAAGGCGTGGGCGGCTACGACACCTATGGCATCCATCCGCACATGATGGACAACGCGTCGACGTGGCAGGTGTTGTTCGACAAATTCGGCGTCTCCCACAATCGCGACGGGCAGAACGCCCTGGAGTGGGATGGCCGCTTCTGGTTCGGCACCGCCACGGACCGCGTGATGGTCAAGAGCCAGGGCGAACGCGAAAGCGGCGGCGGATCGGACGGCAAGGTCGAGGCCTTCTGGAGTCATGCGGTGTCGCCGTACTGGGACCTGCAACTGGGCGCACGCCGCGACATCGGCGCGGGCCCGAAGCGCAACTGGGCCGCCATCGGTGTTGAGGGCGTCCTGCCGTTCAACATCGAATTTGAGGCCACCGCCTATGCGGGTTCGTCCGGCCGCAGCGCCCTGGCGCTGAAAGCCGAATATGACCTGCTGCTGACCCAACGCCTGATCTTCACGCCGGAACTGGAAGCCAGCTTGTACGGCAAAGACGATCCGCAGCGCGGCATCGGGTCCGGCCTCGCGCAGGGATCCCTGTCGCTGCGCCTGCGTTACGAGGTCACACGCGAGTTTGCGCCCTACGTTGGCGTATCCTTTGAACGAAAGTTTGGCCAGACTGCGGGCTATGCCTCGGACGCCGGCGAGAGCCGATCGCAAGCTGCCCTCATCGCAGGCGTGCGGTTCTGGTTCTGACCGGACCGCGCAGCCCCGCACGAATCCTCTTTTTTCACCCGGAGCATCATGACCATTTCCCGTTTTGCACGCCACCTGGTCCTCGCCGCGGCGCTCAGCATCTCCACGATTGCCGCCGCAGAGGCGCCCGTGAAAGTCGAGGTCTGGAAAACGCCCACCTGCGGCTGCTGCGAGGACTGGGTCAAGCACATGCGCGACAACGGCTTTGACGTCACTACGCACGACGTCGACGACACCAGCCCGATTCGCCGCAACGCGGGCATGGCGGACTACGGTTCGTGCCACACCGCCATGGTGGGCGGATATGCCGTCGAAGGCCACGTGCCGGCCAGCGACGTGCGCCGCCTGCTGCTCGAAAAGCCCGACGCGGCAGGCCTGGCCGCCCCCGGCATGCCGCTGGGCTCGCCGGGCATGGACGGCCCGGAATACGGCGGCCGCAAGACGCCGCACGACGTGGTGCTGGTCGACAAACGCGGCGGCGCCGAGGTTTTTCAGGCGTACCGCTAATGTCTCGCGCGGCCGCCCCTGAAACAATTCACCCATAACGTCTCAATGGCTACTCCTTGCACCGCAGCAAAAATGGTCCACAATAAATAAAAGCGTTTCTCACCCACCCCTTGGCAGTCATGGCACAAATCGTCCTGTTCGAGAACATCCACCCGAGCGCCCGCGCCGTCTTCGAGGCCGCCGGCTATACCGATATCGTCACGCATGCCGCGGCTCTGCCGCCGGCGCAGTTGCACGACGCCCTGCGCGGCGTGCAAGTGGCGGGTATTCGTTCTCGCACGCACCTGGACGCCGCCCTGCTGTCCGGCAACCCCGACCTGCGCGTCGTGGGCTGCTTCTGCATCGGCACGAACCAGGTCGACCTGGACACCGCCATGCAGCGCGGCATCCCGGTTTTCAATGCGCCGTTCTCGAACACGCGCTCGGTCGCCGAGCTGGTGCTGGGCGAGGCCATCCTCCTGCTGCGCCGGATTCCCGAAAAGAACGCCCGGGTCCATCTGGGCCACTGGGACAAGAGCGCCGCGGGCGCCTTCGAAACGCGCGGCAAGACACTGGGCATCGTGGGCTACGGCAACATCGGCTCGCAGATCAGCACCCTGGCCGAAAGTCTGGGCATGCGCGTCATCTACCATGACGTGGAAGCCAAGCTGCCGCTGGGCAACGCCCGTCCGGCCGGCACGCTGAACGACCTGCTGGAGCAGGCCGACGTGGTGACACTGCACGTGCCAGGCGGCAAGTCCACCGAAAACATCATGAATGCCGAGACCATCGGCCGCATGCGCCGCGGCGCGATCCTGATCAATGCCTCGCGCGGCACCGTGGTCGACATCGACGCGCTGCATGCGGCGCTGAAATCCGGTCATCTGGCCGGCGCGGCGCTGGACGTGTTCCCCACCGAGCCCAAGGGCGCGAGCGAGCCGCTGGCCAGCCCGCTGATCGGCATGCCCAACGTCATCCTGACCCCGCACATCGGCGGCAGCACGCAGGAATCCCAAGAGAACATCGGCCGTGAAGTCGCCGAAAAGCTTGTGCGCTTCCTGCAGGCCGGCACCACCAAGGGCGCCGTCAACTTCCCCGAGCTGCCATTCCTGGAGCAGGCGGGCGGTACGCGCATCCTGCACGTGCACCGCAACGCACCGGGCGCGCTGGGCGCACTGGACAACCTGATGGCCCAGCACGGCCTGAACATCGTCAGCCAGACCCTGCAGACGCGCGGCCAGATCGGCTACGTGATCACCGACGTCGAGGGCCAGGTCGACGACATCGTGATGACCGCCTTGCGCGATCACCCCATCACCGTCCGCTGCGACCGGCTGTAATTTCGGCTGTAGCTTCAAGAGCCCCTTCGGGGGCTCTTTGCTTTGGGCTCGCCACTCGAGGCAGGGTGGTGGCATGAAGGTGTCAGACACCTTGTGAGATCGGCTACATGCCAAATGCACGTCCCGCGGGTGTCAGACACCGTCGGCAGCACGTGCGAATATGCGTCAGACACCCCCGGCGGCGGCGCGGTGCAGGCATTCCGCGATCTTCTCGCGAACGCTGCCCGGATCAAACGGCAGCCTGCCGATGATGCCGATCTCACGATGAAAGGCGTGTTCGTCCAGCGGCAGCAGCCGCAGGCCGGTCATGTCGAGCCGACGCAGCCGTGGCAGCAGCGCCACGCCCAGCCCGTGACGCACCATGCCCGCGATGGCCTCGATCTCGTCGAGCTCGACCGCCTCTTGCACGTTGATGCGATGCTTTTTCAGGAATACGTCGACCACGCGGCCGCCGAACGACGCCCGGTCGTAACGGATGAAAGGCTGGGTCGCCAGCAATTCCCGCCAGGGCGCCACCGGCATGGACGCCGGCATCGCCAGCATCACGGGCTCGCTCATCAGGGGTTGCCAGCCGAGCTCGGGCGGCAGGGCGAAAGGCGGGCGGATCAGCACGGCCAAGTCCACTTCGCCAGCATCGACCTGCCCCAGCAGCGACAGCGAGACGCCGGGCACGATCCGCACGCGCACGTCGGGATACACGGCGCGGAACTCGCCCACCGCATGGACCAGCAGGTCTTGCTGCACAGACGCGATGGCGCCGATGCGCAGCAGCCCGCTGACATGGGCCGCGCCGGCGGACGCCGCCATGCGCTCGGCCATGGCGACCAGTTCCTCGGCCTGGGGCAGCATGTCCCGGCCGTTGGCATTGAGCACCGCCGCGCGCGGTCCACGGTCGAACAGATCCACGCCCAGGTATTCCTCAAGGCGCTTGATCTGGGCGCTGACCGCCGACTGCGTCAGGCCGAGCTGCGCGCCGGCCCCGGTAAAGGTGCCGTCCCGCGCCACGGCGATGAAGGTCTTGAATTCCTTGATCACAATCAATTTTTTCGATGCTAAGACTCGAAAAATATCGTTTTGCTATAAAAAAAACAATACCTAAACTATTCCCTGGTGCTAACGCCGCCGCCCTTGCGACGACCCGCGACCTGAACGATCATCTTCCATTTGCCTGACCCGGAGCCTTGTATGTCCGCTCAAACCAACCTGCCGCCGTTCCACCTGGCGTTCCCTGTCCGTGACCTGGCCGAAGCCCGCGCCTTCTACGGCGAAAAGCTGGGCTGTCCGGAGGGCCGCAGCTCGCCCGACTGGATCGACTTCAACTTCTACGGCCACCAGATCGTGGCTCACCTGGCGCCCAGCGAATGTGGCCACAAGGCCACCAGCGCGGTCGATTCGCACAATGTGCCCGTGCGCCATTTC
>DALZRX010000139.1:0-3314 GCA_032015805.1 Achromobacter sp. | reverse complement strand
ATGTTCTTCCTGGATCCGTCGGGCAACGCGCTGGAATTCAAGGCGTTCAAGAACATGGACTCGTTGTTCGCCAAGTAACCCGTCACTACAGGTTTCGTGCCGTTGAACGTAAATTCCAATTCGCATTCTCCGGCCGAAACCCGCTGGCGCCTCCTGCCCCAGGGTGACCGCTGCCTGATCATTTCCTTTGGCGAGCAGATCGATGCCGCCATTGGCCGGACCTGTCTGGCGGCGGCCCGCAAGCTGCGCGACGCGCGGCTGCCGGGCGTCACCGATGTGGTGCCCTCCTTCGTCGCCGTGGCCGTCCATTACCGGCCCGGCGGGCATGGCGAAGGCCCCACCTATGCCAGCCTGTCCGAGCACATCCAGGCCTTGCTCGCCGGCGGCATCCCCGCCGACGACGCCGGCGGGCGCGAGGTCGACATCCCCGTCTGCTACGGCGGCGAGCACGGCCCCGACCTTGAAGAAGTCGCCCGCGCGGCGCGCCTCAATCCTGACGACGTCATCCGGCTGCACAGCGAACCGCTCAGCATGGTGTTCATGCTGGGATTCGCGCCCGGCCACGCCTATCTGGGCGTGCACGACGAAAAACTGAACATCCCCCGCCGTCCCTCGCCGCGCACCGCCGTGCCGCCCGGCGCGGTGGCCATCGCCAACCGGCAGACCGTGATCTATCCGAACCGGCTCCCGGGCGGCTGGAACATCATCGGGGCCACGCCGCTCGTCATGTTCGACCCGGCCCGTGAACCCGCCGCCCTGCTGCAGCCCGGCGACACGGTCCGCTTCGTGCCGATCGAGCCCGCCGAATTCGACCGCATCCGAGGAGGCAGGTCATGAGCGTGACGGTGATCAAGCCGGGCATGCTGTCCAGCTTCCAGGACCGCGGGCGCGAAGGCTACCAGCATCAGGGCATCCCGGCGGCGGGCGCCATGGACGAACGCGCCCACCGGCTTGCCAATGCCCTGGCCGGCAACGACGGCGATCCGGCCACGCTCGAAATCACGCTGACGGGTCCGACGCTGCGCTTTGAATCGCCGGCGTGCTTCGCGCTTGCCGGCGCCGACCTGGGCGCCACGCTGAACGGTCAGGACATCCCCGTGCTGCGCCCGCTGATCGCCCGGGCGGGCGACATCCTGGCCTTCGGCGCGCGGCCGGCCGTGGGCGTGCGCGCGTACCTTGCCGTGCACGGCGGTTTTGCGCTGACGCCCGTCATGGGCAGCGAGACGACGTACCTGCGCAGCGGTTTCGGCGGTTTTGAAGGCCGCGCGCTTGCCAAGGGCGACATCGTGCCGCTGCGTCGCCCCCTGGCGCCGGACCGCGATGCTGCCGTCTTGCAGAAGGCGCTTTGGGATGTGCGCGTATACCTGCCCGCGGCGCTGGGCAGCAAGCAGCGGGCGTTCATCCGCTTTCTGCCCGGCGTGCACTGGCCGGAGTTCGCCCAATCCAGCCGCCGCGCGTTTTCGGAATCCGAATTTCGCATCAGCCCGCAGTCGGACCGCATGGGCTACCGGCTGCTCGGCCGGCCGCTCGCCATGAACCAGCCCCGGCAGATGCTGTCCGAGGCGGCCTGCTTCGGCACGGTGCAGGTGCCCTCGGGCGGCGAGGCCATCATCCTCATGGCCGACCGGCAGACCACCGGCGGCTATCCCAAGATTGCGCAGATCGCCACGGTGGACCTGCCCGCGCTGGCGCAATCCGCGCCCGGGCAGGTGCTGCAATTTCAGCGGATCGAACTGGAGGAAGCGCAACGCCTGGACGGCGAGCGCGAGCGCGCCTTCGCCCAACTGCATGACGCGCTGGCGCCGCTGCGCGCGCTGCTGGCCTAGAAAGGAAACCGTTATGACCACCCGCATCGACCTGAACTGCGACATGGGCGAAAGCTATGGCGCCTGGACCATGGGCAATGACGCGGCGGTGCTGCAGTACGTCAGCTCCGCCAACATCGCCTGTGGATTTCATGGCGGCGACCCGGCCACCATGCGCAAGACGGTGGCGGCAGCGCTGGCCCAAGGGGTCGCCCTGGGCGCCCATCCCAGCCTGCAGGACCTGGCGGGCTTCGGCCGTCGCGTCATGCAGATCAGTCCGGACGAGGCCTATGACATCGTCGTCTACCAGATCGGCGCGCTGGCCGGCGTGGCGGCCTCGCAAGGCGCCCGCCTGCATCACGTGAAGGCGCACGGCGCGCTCTACAACATGGCGGCCAAGGACGAGAAGCTGGCGCAGGCCATCGGCCAGGCGGTCAAGGACGTGGACGCGTCGCTGATCCTGTACGGACTGGCGGGCAGCAAGCTCATCGACGCCGCGCGCGGCATCGGCCTGGCGTGCGCCAACGAAGTCTTCGCGGACCGCTCCTATCAGGACGACGGCTCGCTCACGCCGCGCACGCGCGCGGGCGCCATGATCGAGGACGTGGATATCGCGGTCGCACAGGTCGTGCGCATGGTTCGAGAGGGACTGGTGCGCTCGGTCGACGGCAAGGATGTGCCGGTGCAGGCCGACACGCTCTGCATCCATGGCGACCAGCCCAACGCGCTGGTCTTCGCCGATGGCATCCGCCGCGCCCTGGAGCAGGCTGGCATCGAGGTGCGCACGCCGCCTCGCGGCTGAAGGCGCGCGCCTCCGGACTTCAGCCGTTGTCCAGCGACGCCTCGCGGTAGGCGCGCAGGATCTCCGGCAGCACTTCCACCACATACTTGCGGGTCAGTTCGGCCGCGCGGTCGAAGTTCCGGCTGCCCAGCGCCTGGATGATGCCATCGGTGTAGGCGGGAATCTTGTTGGCTTCAAGCGACTGCCGGGCCAGCATGTAGCCCAGCGGTTCGATCTGTTCGTACAGCTTGCTGAGCATGTTCGTGAGCGGCACATTGCCCGTGTAGCGCGCTGCCGCCAGATAGAAGTCGCGCGACGCCGCGATGAAACCGCGCGCATCGAGCCTGCCCATCGCCGCGACGATCGCCTCGTGCAGCGTGCCCAGATCGGCCACGAGCGCCCCGACATCGGGCATCTCCGCGACCTGCCGGATGCAATACGCCTCCAGTTCCGCGCGCAACATGTACAGATGACGGATCTGGGTTTCGGTATAGAGCGTGACCCGAAAGCCCTTGCGCTGGATGTGCGTCACGAGGCCGCTCAGCTCCAGTAGACGCAGTGCTTCCCGGATGGGGCTGCGACTGGTGCCGAAACGCTGTTCCAGTTCCTGTTCCCGCAACGGCTGCCCGGGCCGGATGGTGCCGCTAACTATCAACTCACGAATCTGTTCCTGCAGGAAATACGGAATCGTGGCGGGCGCTTTGACGTCCAATCGGCTCCCCTTGTAC
>DALZRX010000138.1:0-9192 GCA_032015805.1 Achromobacter sp. | reverse complement strand
AATACCGGCCTGTCACGCCGGGGGTCGCGGGTTCGAGTCCCGTCCGCTCCGCCAAGCACTTCATACTTACCGATCGCTGCTTGCAGCACGCGCCCAAAGCTCCGGATTCCGGAGCTTTTTGCTTTTGCGCTCCCGTTTTCCGATGCGCCTTCGCGCGTTGCAATCCCCTCTTGTTGCACCCCTTCCGCGGGACTCGTCCGTTTTGACCTCTGGACAGCGCCTTCGCGCGGCTTCATGCTTGCGCGTACCCGCCATGCGAAGAATAAAGAGGCCTACGTGACCCCCGACGACGCCGCACCCCAAGCACATCGCCACCACCTGCAAAGCATCATCGCGGGCCTGAACGAGGGCATCATCCTGCTTGAGGCCGACGGGTCTATCGCCTGGGCCAACGCCAGCGCACTTGCGCTGCACGGCGCCGAGGATCTGGACGAGCTGGGCGGCACGCCGGCCGGCTTTCGCAAGCGATATACGCTCACCTACCGCAACCACCACCGCGTGCCCGCCCGCCAGTATCCGCTGGACCGGCTGGCGGCCGGCGAAGAGTTCGAGGACCTGCTGCTGGACCTTGGCCGCAAGGACGGCGACGAATTCTCCCGCAACCTGCTCGCCCGCGGCCTGAACCTGGACGACGGCGGCCCCATCCCCTACCGCGTGCTCATCCTGCATGACCAGACGGCGCAGCTCAATGCCGAGGAACGCTTTGAACGCGCCTTTTCCGCCAATCCGGCCCCGGCGCTGATCTGCCGGCTGTCCGACCTGCGCTACGTAAAGGTCAACCAGGGATTCCAGGAAATGACCGGCTACTCGCGCGACGCCGTGCTTGGCAAATCGGCCTATGAACTCGACGTGCTGGACGGCGGCGACGACAAGGAAACTGCCGTGGCGCGGCTCAACGAAGGCCAGACCATTCCGCAGCGCGAAGGTATGCTGAAGCTGCCGGATGGCACCTCGAAGTTCGTGGTGGTGGCGGGCCAGCCCATCGACATGCACGACGAGCCCTGCATGCTGTTCACCTTCATCGACCTGGAGGGCCGCAAGCGTACCGAAGAAGCCTTGCGGGAAAGCGAGGAACGCTTCTCCAAGGCGTTCCAGCTTGCCCCGGTGCCGATGGCGGTGTGCGACGGCGTCACCCTCAACGTGCTGAACATCAACGATGCCTTTGCGGCGGCCACCGGGCTGACGCTGGAGGACAACACGGAACAGGACCTCGTCGAGCTCGGACTGCGCCCGTACGAAGGCATGCTGGCCGGCCTGAAGCGCGGTGAGAGCGTGCGCAACCGCGAGGCCGTGATGATTGCGCGTGACGGCGGCGAGCTGGATTGCCTGGTGTCTGCCGAACCCGTCATGATCGGCGGCCTGCGACGCGTGCTGATCGTGATGCAGGACATCACCGAGCGCAAGCGTTCCGAGACCGAGCTGCTGACCGCGATCGAGGCGGTCATGCAGGACACCTCCTGGTTCAGCCGCGGCATCATTGAAAAGCTGGCCCAGCTTCGCCAACCCGCTCCCGCGACACGCGACGTGGCGGAACTGGCGCAGCTCACGTCGCGCGAGCGGGAGGTTCTGGGCCTGCTGTGCCAGGGGCATGACGACGACGGCATCGCCAAGGCGCTCAAGCTGTCGCGCAACACCGTGCGCAACCATGTGGCGACCATCTACAGCAAGATCGGGGTGCACCGGCGCAGCGCGGCCATCGTGTGGGCGCGTGATCGCGGCATCACCGGACACGAAAGCGCGCGCAACCGGGACAAGTCGTCCAAGTCCTAGGAAGCCACTCTCCATTTACAATTTGAATCAAAATATTCAGCCCCGCGGTGTCGCCGAAGATGACACCGCGTTAGGAATCCAGGCCGCCTAAAAGCGGCCATTTTCTTTCATCCGCCACCTAACGGGGGTTCAAAAGCACCCAGAGTGAGCGGATTGCGCAAATCGGGCGCACCTTCTTACGATCCGCCGATCCTGCCCTGGCCCTTGGCCCAGCGGCCTGATCCAAGCACGAACGAAGGAGCCCGAAAATGCAGACCGCGTACATCCCCGTCCCGACGCCCCCGAAGCGCCAGCCCGCCGCGGCCTGGACTGCCGAAGCCATCATGGCGCTCTACGAGCTGCCATTCATGGAACTGATCCATCGGGCACAGCAGACGCACCGCGTCCATTTCGATCCGAATGTCATCCAGTTATCCAGTCTGCTGTCGATCAAGACCGGAGGCTGTCCCGAGGACTGCGCGTACTGCCCGCAGTCTTCGCACTACGACACCGGCGTGGACGCGGACAAGCTGATGCCGCTGGAGGACGTGGTCGCTGCCGCGCGGGCGGCGCAGGCTGGTGGCGCGCAGCGCTTCTGCATGGGCGCCGCCTGGCGCAGCCCCAAGCCGCATCATCTGGAAGCCGTGGCCGAGATGGTCAGCGCGGTCAAGGCGCTGGGACTGGAGACCTGCGTGACGCTGGGCATGCTGCGGGACGGCCAGGCCGAGCAACTGAAGAGCGCCGGCCTGGACTATTACAACCACAACCTGGACACCTCTCCGGAGTTCTACGGCAACATCATCACCACGCGCACCTACCAGGACCGCCTGGACACGCTGGAACGCGTGCGCGATGCCGGCATCAGCGTGTGCTGCGGCGGCATCGTGGGGATGGGCGAGTCCCGCCGCGAGCGGGCCGGCCTGATCGCACAGCTCGCCAGCATGGAGCCTTATCCGGAATCCGTGCCCATCAACAATCTCGTGCAGGTCGAGGGCACACCGCTCTCGGGCGTGCAGGCGCTGGATCCGTTTGAATTCGTCCGCACCATCGCGGTGGCGCGCATCGCCATGCCGCGCGCCGCCGTGCGGCTGTCGGCCGGGCGGGAGACGATGGACGATGCCCTGCAGGCGCTGTGCTTTCTGGCCGGGGCCAATTCCATGTTCTACGGCGACGCGCTGCTGACCACTGCCAACCCGCAGATGGCGGCCGACCAGCGCCTGCTTGAACGCCTTGGCATGCGGGTCGACGCGACGGGGCACGACCACAAGGAGGCAACAGCATGCCGTTGATGCCCGGCCTTCTGTATCTGGCGGCCAGCGTCGCCTGCAGTGTGACGGTGGCCGTCATGCTGAAACTCGCGCGGCGTTGGGAGGTGGACGTGCGCCAGGCGATCGCCATGAACTACGCAGTGGCCGCCCTGCTCTGCCTGCTGGTCCTGCGTCCAGATCCGGCGCGCCTCCTGGCGCCGCAAACGCCCTGGCTGGTGCTGGTGGCGCTGGGCGTGCTGCTGCCCAGCGTGTTCCTGGCAATGGCGGCCGCGTTGCGGCACGCCGGTATCGTGCGCAGTGACGCCGCGCAGCGCCTGTCGCTGTTCATTCCGCTGTTGGCCGCGTTCGTGCTGTTCGGCGAGCCGGTCACGGGGCGCAAGCTGGCGGCGATCCTGCTGGCGTTCACTGCCCTCTTCTGCCTGCTGCGCCAGCCGCCGCGCATTCATCTGTCCGAGGCAACGGCAGCCGAAGACCGGCGCGCGATGTGGTTGTGGCCGCTGATCGTGTGGGTGGGCTATGGCGTGATCGACATCCTGTTCAAGCAGGTCGCGCGCACCGGCACCGCGTTCGCAGGCGGGCTGCTGCTTGCCTTCCTGATGGCGGGCGTGCTGATGCTGGCGTACCTGCTCTGGCGCCGGGTGCGATGGCAGGCCCGGAATCTGGCCGCCGGCGTGGCGTTGGGGCTGGCCAACTTCGGCAACATCCTGACCTACGTGCGCGCGCACCAGTCGCTACCCGAGCACCCCGCGCTGGTGTTCGCGTCGATGAACATGGGGGTGATCACGCTGGGCACCCTGGTGGGCGCCCTGGCGTTTCGGGAACCGCTCACGCGTGTGAACGTGTTGGGCATCGCGCTGGCGCTGTCCGCGATCCTGTTGATGACGCCCTGGTAAGGGCGCCTCAGGTGCCGGTGCGGAACCGGCGCTCGGGTTCCGCTTCGGGGTCGGCGTCCGGTCCCAGGTCCGGCGTGGCGTCCGTTTGGGTGTCGAGACCGGCGCCGGGGTCGGCGGACGCGTCCCGTGCCGCTTCGGCGGACGCCGGGTCTGCAACGGGCTCCGGAGGCGGCGGCGCTGCGGACGGATCAGGCTGGACCATTTCCATGGCGATGTCGTTCTCGGGATCGACGCGCGGATCCAGCACCGCCGCGGCGGGCGAGCTTTGCAGCGTGTCCGGCATGGGCACGAAGTGTGTGGGCGCCTCGTCGACCTGATGCGCGCCGGTGACGCGCGTCGGGCGGACCTGCCAGACCAGGATCACGGCGCACGCGGAGATGAATACGTAGTACATGGCGGGCCCGCCCAGCGACATCATGAAGCCCGCGATCATGGGCCCGACACAGGCGCCGAGGCCATAGGTCATGAGCAGCACCGCCGACAGGCTGACGCGCCGTTCGGATTCGACGTGGTCGTTGGCAAAGGCCGCGCCCAGCGGATATAGCGTGAACTGCAGGATGCCGAAGACGCAAGACATGGCCACCAGGGCCCAGAACGGCAACGCGATCCAGCCCCACATCACGGTGGGCAGCAGGACCAGCAACAAGGCGTTGAAGCGGATGAGGCCCGCGCGATTGATGCGGTCGGACAACCAGCCCATGGGCCACTGCGACAAGAGTCCGGCGGTCACGGCGGCCGCCACGAAGACGGCGGCCTGCGAGGTGGATAGCCCGTTCTTGGCGCCATAGACCGCCGCCAGGCCATAGAACGCGCCGGACAGGTTGCCCGCGACGAAGAGCACCGTCATGGACAGCGGCACTCGGCGCATGAAGAACCGTACGTCCAGCGGCGCGGGCAGCGGCGTGGGCGGGTGAGAGCGCGCGGTGACCGCGAGCGGCACGAGGCACAGCACCAGGCACATGGCGACCAGGGTGAGCGGACGCAGGTCGAGCGTGGCGTAGGCGGTAAGCGCCAACTGGCCAAGCACGGTGCCCAGGCCGGAGACGACCATGTAGACGGAAAACACGCGGCCGCGCTGGTGGTTTTCGGTCTGTTCATTGAGCCAGCTCTCGATGACCATGAACTCGGTCACCATGACAATGCCGGAGATGATGCGAAACACCAGCCACATGGGCATGGAGTCGACCAGCGTCTGCGCGAGGATCATGCTGGTGGCGATGGCCGCGCAGGCGACGAAGGCCCGGATGTGGCCGACGCGGATGATGAGCTTGTGTCCAAGTCGCGCGCCGCACACGAGGCCGAGGTAGTAGCCGGCGATCAAGGTGCCGATCCACACTTCGCTGACCGACTGCGCGGTCAGCCTCAGGCCCATGTAGGTGTTGAAGAGACCCGTGCCGATGAGCATCAGCAAGGTCGCAAAATAAAGCGACGAGAACGATGAGATCGTGGAGAGCATGGCGTGGACAACCGCTGCTGGCGCCAGCGCCACGAGCCGCCGGGGCGGCCCGCAACGCGGGTGGTGAAACAGAAACTGCGGGAATCAGGCTTGCGAGAGCATGGTGGCCGCGTCGCTGACTTCAAACTTGCCAGGCGCTTCCACGTTGAGTTGCTTCACGACGCCGTCGACGATCAGGGCGGAGAAGCGCTGCGAGCGCACGCCCATGCCGCGCTGGACGAGGTCCAGTTCAAGGCCAAGTTCCTTGGTCCACAGCGCGGAGCCGTCGGCCAGCATGCGAACCTTGCCTTCGGTCTTCTGCTCGCGGCCCCAGGCGCCCATGACGAAGGCGTCGTTGACGGACACGCACCAGATTTCGTCGATGCCCTTGCCCTTGAGGGCGGCGGCCTGTTCGACATAGCCGGGCAGGTGCTTGGCCGAGCAGGTGGGCGTGAACGCGCCGGGCACGGCGAAGAGCGCGATGGTCTTGCCGCGGGTCAGGTCGGCGACCTGGAAGGCGTTGGGACCGAGCGAGCAGCCGGCGGTTTCGGTTTCGATGAATTCGGTCAACGTGCCATCGGGCACGCGGTCGCCGACTTTGATCGTCATGTAGATCTCCAGGATGAAAGGGGGCAATGCATTGAGGCAGGAGCGCCTCACAGCCCCCATCATAGTGCGTGCGCGGCCGGGCTGCTGCCTTTGGCGGCGGGGGAAAAGAAGATGAACAGTTCGAAACGACTCCACACGGCGGCTACATGGGGAGGAAACGCGCGCTTGCCATAATGCGGTGGTAGACATCGCCCGCCGCAGCCGCGAGAGGCCGTGTGCCGCGACGGGCCTTACAGGGAGACCATCGATGCGCAAATTCCTGACCGGGCTGGCATTGACGCTGGCCGCCGCCGCCCCCGCCTGGGCGGCTCCCGACGCGGCTGAGCAGGCTCAATACGATTCCTTTGTCGTCGCCGCGGGCGCTTCCAATGGCGCGGCGCGCGCGTGCGGCGCGTCCGAACCCGACCTGGCGCAGCATCAGGACACGGCGCGCAAGAATTTGACGCGGTATGCCGAGGAATACGGCTTTGCGGCCAGCGGGTACGACGCGGAGTTCGCGAAGGGGCAGGCGGAAGGGAGGACGATGATGGAGGAGATGAAGCGCTCAGGGGTGGACGGGTGCCGGGGGGTGCTGGGTGGGTTTCAGAGCGAGCGGGTGATGAAGTATGAGGAGATGAAGCGGGCGTTGGCGGAGGTTAGTGATGGGTTGCCGGGGGAGAACGCCCGGTAGCGTTTTTTGATTCTGCGGCTTCCGGCATTTTTGCGCGTGCTCGGCGGGGCTTGTTTGGGGGAAGCTTTGATCTTGTGCTCGCTTAGGGGCGGGTACTTTAGACGCCCGGCGCGCCGGCCACCTGGGCCGCGCGGGGCCACGATTGCAGTCCGGAGCCTTCGCTCCGGACTGCCCCGTCGTCATCTTCGTCCCGGCCTGCGGCCGCTCCTTCAGATTCCCTCGGGCTTATCGACGCCCCGCGCAGCCCAGGCGTCCGGCACGCCGGGCTTTTTTGATTGGATCCTTGCGATCGCTGGGGCGGGTGGAGTTCTTGAGGTTCTTGCCACCGGTGGGGGGGAATGGAGGGTTTTGCGGTGCCCGCCCCCGGTTGGCCGCGCGGGCGGCCTTCGGGGGCTTACGCGGGGTCTTGCGTCGACGATGGGACGCTTCGCGTGTAGGTGAGAGGCGCGTTACACCCCGTTCTGCTTGAACCAATCCAGCATCCGCGTCCATGACTGTTCCGCTTCGGACTTGCGGTAGGACGGGCGGTAGTCGGCGTGGAAGGCGTGACCTGCGTCGGGGTAGATGTCGATGCGGGATGCCTTGGCGGCGGCGGAGCCCTTGGCGAGTTCGACGCGCATGCGGTCGACGTCGGCCTGGGAGATGCCGGCGTCCTTGCCGCCGTAGGCGCCCAGGACCGGGGCTTTCAGGTCGTTGACGATGGCCAGGGCCGACTTGGGCTTGAGTTCCGTGGACTCGCCTGCCAGGTGGCCGTACCAGGCGGCGCCGGCCTTGAGCTTGGGGTTGTGGGCGGCGTAGAGCCAGACCTGGCGGCCGCCCCAGCAGAAGCCCAGGATGCCGAGGCGGTCGGGGTTGCCGCCGTTGGCGGCGGCCCAGGCGGCGGTGGCGTCCAGGTCGGCGATGACCTGTTTGTCCGGGACCTTGCTGACGACTTCCGCCTGCAGTTTGGGGATTTCGGTGTATTTGGACGGGTCGCCCTGGCGCGCGTAGAGTTCGGGCGCAATGGCGAGGTAGCCCTGATGGGCCAGGCGGCGGCAGACGTCCTGGATGTACTCGTGCACGCCGAAGATTTCCTGGACGACGATGAGCGTGGGCAGGTTCTTCTTGCCATCCGGCGCGGCGCGGAAACCGGGGATCTTGCCGTCGGAGGTGGGGATGTCGATCTTGCCGGCCACGAGGCCTTTGGCGTCCGTGGTGATGGCGGTTTGCGCCACCGCCGGGCCTGCCGCCAGCGAGAAGCCTGCGGCCACGGTCGTGGCCAAGAAGCCTCGCCGGTCAAGCCGCAAAGGCGGGAGCAGGCTGTCGAACTGCGCGTCCTGATCTTTCATCGAGAATCTCCTGGAAAAAGACGGGCATGGAGGGGCGCGTCTCGCGTCCCCGCCAAGGGCCTGCCGTGTTCACTTCAGGGAGAAGTCCACGCGTGAGGGTTGCCCCTCGTCCTTGATGCCATCGGCGTCGAGCTGCGGCGCAACGATGAACACGCGATCCGCGAGTCCTTCCTGGGCTTGCAACTTCTCATAAACGGCCTGCGCGCGGGCATCGGCCAATTGGCGCAGTTGATCCTCACCGACCGGCGCCGCCTCGCGCAACATCTGTTCCATCTGCGCGGCCGGAATGGACTTGGACATGCCGATGAAATTGCGCGGCTTGTCCTTGAGGTCGGTGTCATCGTAGACCTCTTCCAGGTACTTGGCACGTTCGGCGGCCGATACCTGGACGCCCTTCGGATCGGGCTTCTTGCCACGCGGCGCCACGTCGGCGGCCTTGGCGGCGCGGATCCTGGCGTCGACCCACGCCTGGCGCAGGCCTTCCGTGTCGGTCTTGGGATCTGCACGGCCGCTGATGTCCATCTTGAGTGCCGGGCGATCGGTGAGCGCCTTGGTGAGGGTGTCGATGCGCTGGACCGTGTCTTCGGTGAGGATGGCGCTGCCGGGCGCGAATTCGACATAGGACAATTCTTCGCCTCCGCCGAACGCGGACGCCAGCAGACTGAAGGGCGAGGTCACCGCCTTGACCACCAGGTTCATCAGGACGCGCACGACAATGCCGCCGACGGAAAACTCGGGGTCGTCGAGCGAGCCTGAAATCGGCAGGTTGATGTCGATGTTGCCGCGCGAGTCCTTCAGCAATGCGACGGCCAGCAGCACGGGCAGCTTGGTGGCGTCAGGACTGTTGGTCTTGGCGCCGAAGGTGAGCTGGTTGAGCACGACATGGTTGGTGGCCTGCAAGGCGCGGTTCTTGATCTTGTATTCCAGGTCGACCGACAGCTTGCCGCGCTTGATGGGGTAGCCGACGTACTTGGCCGAATAGGTATTGAAGCGCGGCAGGTCGACGCCCTTGGCCGACGCCTTCAGGTCCAGCGACAGGTACTTTGCGAAGGGTTGCACGACCCCGCTGATGGAAAGCGGCGCGGTGGTGTACACCCGGCCCGTGACCTTGACCTTGGCGGGCTGGGGGTTGGTGGAAGAGACGGCGGTGATGCCGCCTTCGATGGCGGACAGTTCGGCGACGTAATTGGGCTTGACGAAGCGGTCGGTGAAGGTCATGCGGCCGCGCGTCAGCGTGACG
>DALZRX010000137.1:0-9193 GCA_032015805.1 Achromobacter sp. | reverse complement strand
GCCGCCTCGCCAGCGGGCGCGGCCGCGGGCTTTGACGCGGCCGATTTCATCGCGCTGTTTTCGCAGGCCCGCAGCGACCGCACGCTGATGCCGCAGGACGGAGAAACCTATGGGCTTGCGCCGCCGCAGTTGCGCATCGACGTGCGCGATGCGCAAGGCGCAGGCCTCGCGCGGCTCGATGTGGGCGCGCTTGCGCCGGATGGGCTAGGCCGTTATGTACGCCTGCCGGATGAGGCGCAGATCCGGATTATCCCGGACTATCAAACGCGGGCGCCGCTCGCGGCGTTGGGGCAGTCCGCAGTCACTCCACCGCTTGTTAAACCCGCCTTGCACAAAGATAAATAGCTGGCCGATAAACCCCTACCTATACTTCGCACACATATACAGGCGGACGTGCCCACGCCGTAGCGGGGCGGGCCTCCAGCCTGCAATAAAAGGGCCTTCCGGCCGTTTGCGCAGCCTGCGACGGACAGCACGGAAAGGTTGATAACGAGACAAGGGCGCGCCGGGCGCGCCCGGGCGCAAGCCCGCACGCCGCGTGGCGCGTTCCAGACCGCCGCGTCCGTGCTCAGCGTATTTGGGAGAAGACGCTTGACCTTGGATCTACTGCCTCTCGCCTTGGTGGACGGCGTGGCATACGCCAGTCTGCTGTTCCTGGTATCGATGGGGTTAACCCTGGTGTTCGGCGTGATGGGCATATTGAACGTCGCCCACGGCGCGTTCTACGCCTTCGGTGGCTATGCCGCGGCCAGCCTCGTCATGTTCCTGGCGCCCAAGACCGACTCCCCCATCCTGCTGTTCGCGGCCTTGTTCCTGGCCGCCATCGCGGTGGGGCTGGCACTGGGCAGCATCATGGAATTCGTCCTGATCCGCCGCGCCCAGAACTACGACCCCATCCTCAAGCTCCTGCTTACCTTCGGCGCGTTCCTGATGCTGGAAGACATCCAGCGCATGCTGTGGGGCGCGCAGCCCTACAGCGCCAGCGAAGTCGTGAACCGGCTGGGCAATATCGAGATCGGCGACATCACCTACACCACCTATCAGTTGGTGGTGGTGCCGGCCACGGCGCTGCTGGCCTATGTGTGCCTCGAATTCTTCCTGCGCCATACCAAGCTGGGCAAGCAGACGGTGGCCACCACGCACCACCGCGAGGTCGCGACCTCGCTCGGCATCAATGCCAAGAAGATCGGCTACGTCACCTTCGTCATCGCGACCATCCTGGGCGCGCTGGGCGGCGCGCTGGCCTCGCCCACGACCTCGCTGGTGCCGGGCGCGGGCACGGACATGACGGTGCTGTCGTTCGCCGTGGTCGCCACCGCCGGGCTGGGGCAGATCACCGGCGCGCTGATTGCGGCGCTGCTCATCGGCATCATCCGCGCCATCGCCGTGTATGCCGCACCGGAGCTGGAAGTCGCGGTTCCCTACATCATCATGGTGCTGGTGCTGATCATCCGCCCGCACGGCCTGTTCACCGTCGCCCAAGCGAGGACGATCTGATGAAAGTCCCCGTCCTGAGCGTGCTGGCCGCGCTGATCACGCTGTTCCTCGGCTACACCTATTCCTGGACCATCACGCCCATCGTCATCGGCCTGACCTACGCGATTGCCGCGCTGGGCGTGTCGGTGATGGCGCGCGCCGGCCAGATCTCGTTCGGTCACGCGATGTTCGCCTGCATCTCGGCGTACACGGTGGCGTTCCTGGCCAAGGCGATGCCCGGCCTGGATGCGCTGGTGCTGATCCTGGCCGGCGTGGCCGCCAGCTTTGCCGCGGCCGTCGTCATTGGCCTGTTCGTGGTGCGCTACCGCGGCATCTTCTTCGGCATGTTGAACCTGGCGCTCAGCATGGTGCTGTTCGCACTGCTGGGCAAGCTCTACACCCTGACCGGCGGTTCCGACGGCATGCGTATCGTGCGCCCGACCATGGCGGGCATCGTCATGGAGCGCGAGTCCTTCGAACGCGCGCTGCTGGTGCTGACGCTGGTCCTGTCGCTGGTGCTGGCATGGTGGGTGCAGCGTTACTTCCGCTCGGGTAGCGGACAGGCGTTGTCGGCCATCAAGACCAACGAAACCCGCATTGAATACTTGGGGTTTTCCGCCTACTTCATCATGTGGAAGGGCTACCTGCTGTCCGCCGTGGTCGTGGGATTCTCGGGCGCGATCCTGGCGCTGATGCAGGGGCTGGTCACACCGGAAATCGGCTCGTGGCTGCGGTCGGGCGAGTTTGTCTTCATCACCATCCTGGGTGGCGCGGGCCATGCCGCCGGCGCATTCCTGGGCGCGGTGGGCTTCGAATCCGTGAAGCTTGTGTCCGCCGCCTACTTCCCGGGCCTTTGGCAGTTCCTGTTGGGCCTCACGCTGATCCTGGTCATCTTCATGTTCCCCACCGGCTTCGTCGGCCAGATCACCAAGCGCATCAAGTCGCGCGAGCGCGCCCAGCGCCGTGCCCAGGCTCCCGTGCAGGTTGCGGCAAGGAACTGACGATGAAACCCCTCATTCAAACCACCGATCTCTACCTGGCCTTCGGCGGCGTGGTGGCCGCCGACAACATCAACTTCGAGCTGCACGAGGGCGAGCGCCTGGCGGTGATCGGACAGAACGGCGCGGGCAAGACCACCTTCATCAATATCTGCACCGGGTATCTCACGCCGTCCAAGGGCAAGGTCTACTTTGACGGCAAGGACGTCACCGCCATGGCGCCGCGCAAGATCGTGCGGCTGGGCATGGGGCGCTCGTTCCAGTTGCCGCAGCTATTTACCGAACACACCGTGCGCCAGTGCGTGCAGATCGCGGCCGCGCGGCGCAACAAGGAACTGAGCTGGTTCCGTTCGCTGGAAAGCACCATCGACGCGCGCGAGGTGGACGCCACGCTGGAACTGGTGGGGCTGTTGCCAGACGCCGACGAGGCCTGCATCGAGCTGCCCGAAGGCAAGCGCAAGCTGCTGGACGTGGCGATGGCGCTGGCGCTGCAACCCAAGCTGCTGATCATGGACGAACCCACCAGCGGTGTCGCCTCGGAAGACAAGTTCGCGCTGATGGAGACCGTGATGCACGCGCTGGACGAGCGGCGCGTGACCAGTTGGTTCGTCGAGCACGACGTGGACATCGTGTCTCGCTACGCCACCCGCGTGGCGGCCTGGATTGCGGGCAAGGTGGCCGCGGACGGATCGCCCGAGGAAGTCTTGAACAATCCGCAGATCAGAAGCGAAGTGCTGGGGGCCTGAACCATGTTGAATCTATCGGCCATCAACGTCGACCTGGCGGGCAATCGCATCCTGCGCGACGTCAGCGCCAGCTTTGAAGCCTCCCGCACCATCGGCATCGTCGGGCGCAACGGCGCGGGCAAGACCACGCTGCTGCGCACCATCATGGGCCTGACCCGCATCCGCTCCGGCAAGATCGCCTTCGACGGCACCGACCTTACGGCGCTGCCGGGCCACAAGCGCGCAGCGATGAAAGTCGGTTACGCGCCCGAGGACCGCGTCATCTTCCCGACCATGACGGTCGAGGAGAACCTGCACCTGCCCTGCGAGGTGCAAGGCCAGTCCAAGGCCGAAATCCAGGCCCGCATGGACACGGTCCTGAAAGTGGTGCCGCAGATCGAACCGATGCTCAAGCGGTCCGGCTCGGCGCTGTCGGGCGGGCAGGGAAAGATGGTGGCGCTGGCGCGCGCCGTCATGGTGGGCACGCGGCTGCTGATGCTGGACGAACCCTTCCAGGGCCTGGCGCCCAAGCTGGCGCGCGACTACACCGAGGCGCTGGGCAGGCTGAAGGAAATGCAGCCCGACCTGTGCGTGGTGATCACCGAATCCAACGTGAAGTTGCTGGGCGACATTCCGGACCAGATATGGACGATCGAGCGTGGCTCGATCACGCTGAACTGATACCCACGGAGACATTCCAATGACGCAGATGATTATCGGCGGCCGCCAGGTCGATGCCCATGACGGGCGCACGATCGAGGTCGTTTCCCCCGTAGACGGCGAGGTGTTCACCACCATTCCGCGCGGCCAGCAGGCCGACGTGAATACCGCCGTGCAGGCCGCGCGCGACGCGCTGGAAGGCGCCTGGGGCGACATGACGGCGCTGGAGCGCGGACGGCTGCTGATGCGCCTGGGCGAAAGCGTGCTGGCGCACCACGAGGAACTGGCTCAGCTCGAATCGCGCGACACCGGCAAGCCCATGTCCACCGCGCGCGGCGACATCACCGTGCTGGCCCGATACTTCGAGTTCTACGGTGGCGCGGCCGACAAGGTGCACGGCCAGACCATCCCGTTCCAGAAGGACTATTCGGTGCAGCTCATTCGCGAGCCGCTGGGCGTCACCGCGCACATCATTCCGTGGAACTATCCCGCGCAGATGTTCGGCCGCAGCGTGGCGCCGGCGCTTGCCATGGGCAACGCCGCCGTCGTCAAGCCCGCCGAGGATGCGTGCCTGTCGATCATCCGCGTGGCCGAACTGGCGCTGGAAGTGGGCTTTCCGGCGGGCGCGCTGAACATCGTGACCGGGCTGGGCGAAGAGGCGGGCGCCGCGCTGTCGCGCCATCCGGGCATCAACTTCATCACGTTCACCGGCTCCAACGAAGTCGGCGTGCTGGTTCAGCAGGCCGCCGCGCTCAACGCGGTCAAGTGCGTGCTGGAACTGGGCGGCAAGTCGGCGCACATCGTCTTTGACGACGCCAACTACAAGCTCGCCATTCCGGCCATCGTCAAGGGCATCGTCCACAACACCGGCCAGACCTGCACGGCGGGCAGCCGGTTGCTGGTGCAGAAGGGCATCTACGCGGACTTCATGAAGGCGCTGGGCGAGGAATTCTCGAAGGTGCGCGCCGGCACGCCCGACATGGACCTGACCTGCGGCCCCGTGGTCAACAAGGCGCAGTACGACCGCGTCAACCGCTACATCGCCAAGGGACTGTCCGACGGGCTGCAGGTGGCGGCCGAAGGCGGGATCGCCGACGGCGTGCCCAAGGGCGGCTTCTTCGTCAAGCCCACGCTCTTTTCGGCGACCAGCCACGACAGCGATCTGCTGACGCAGGAGATCTTCGGCCCGGTGCTGGTCGCGCTGCCCTTCGCGGACGAAGCCGAGGCCATCCGTCTTGCCAACGCGACGGAATACGGCCTCCTGGGCGCAGTCTGGACCGAGAACGGCGGGCGCCAGCAACGCGTGGCCCGAGGCATCAAGTGCGGCCAGGTCTACATCAACGGTTTCGGGGCGGGCGGCGGCGTGGAGCTGCCCTTCGGCGGCGTGAAGAAGAGCGGCCACGGCCGGGAGAAGGGCTTCATCGCGCTCGAAGAGATGAGCACGACCAAGACCCTGATTCAGTTCTATGGCGAGTGATCGCCGCGCATCATACGGAGACAGGAAATGAGCCAGTTGCAAGGCAAGGTTGCGATCGTCACGGGCGGGGGCAACGGTTTCGGCGAGGGCATCGTCAAGCTGTATGCCAAGGAAGGCGCCAAGGTGGTGATCGCCGACATCAATAAAGAAGCCGCCGACCGCGTGGCCGCCGAGCTCGGCGATGCGGCGCTGGCCGTGAAGGCCGATGTGTCCAGCCGTGCCGACATCGACAATGCGGTGCGCGCCGCGCTCGACAAATTCGGCGCCGTCGACATCGTGGTCAACAACGCTGCCATCACCCACAAGAACCAGCCAATGCTGGACGTGGACGAGGCCACTTTCGACCGCATGTTCGACATCAACGTGAAGTCGATCTATCACATGGCGCAGGCCGTCGTGCCCGTCATGCGCAAGCAGAAGCGCGGCGTCATCCTGAACATCGGATCCACCGCCGGCATCCGTCCGCGTCCGGGCCTCAGTTGGTACAACGCGTCAAAGGGCGCGGTCAACGTGCTGTCCAAGTCCATGGCCGTGGAATTGGGCGGCGAGGGCATCCGCGTGAACGCCATCTGCCCGGTCATGGGCGTGACGGGCATGTTCGAGCTCTTCATGGGCTTGCCGGATACTCCCGAGAACCGCGCGAAATTCGTCTCGACCATTCCGCTGGGCCGCTTCTGCCAGCCGTCCGACGTGGCCGCAGCGGCGCTGTTCCTGGCCAGCGACGCCGCCGAGTTCATCACCGGCGTGGAGTTTCCTGTCGACGGCGGGCGCACGGTGTAAGGGCCCGCGCCGGATCACTTTCTGTGGAAGACAACGCATGAAAATCAAAGCGGCGTTATTGCGGCAAGTGGGGGTCGAAGGCCCCTATGCGCAAACCCGGCCACTGACCATCGCGGACATCGAGCTGGACCCGCCCGGGTTCGGCGAGGTGCTCGTCAGGATCAAGGCGGCGGGGCTTTGCCATTCGGACCTGTCCGTCATCAACGGCGACCGCCCGCGCGGCGTGCCCATCGTGCTGGGCCACGAGTCGTCCGGTGAGGTCGTCGAGACCGGACCTGGCGTCACGGACCTGAAGGCCGGTGACCACGTCGCCATGGTGTTCGTGCCCAGTTGCGGCTGCTGCAATCCTTGCATGGAGGGCCGGCCCGCGCTGTGCGAGCCGGGCGCCGTGGCCAACACCAAGGGCACGCTGCTGGGCGGTGATCGCCGCCTGCACATCGGTGACGAATACATCAATCACCACACGGGCGTGTCCTGCTTCGCGGAGTACGCAGTGGTGTCGCGGCGCTCGTGCGTCAAGGTAAACGTTGAACTCAGCCACCGCGAGGCCGCCCTGTTTGGCTGCGCCGTCCTGACCGGAGCGGGCGCCGTCATCAACCGCGCGCGCATCAAGATGGGCGACACGGCGGCCATCGTGGGACTGGGCGGCGTGGGACTGAGTGCGCTGCTGGCCGCTGTCGCCGCCGGCGCGCGCCGCGTGGTCGCCATCGACCTCAGCGATGAAAAGCTGGCGCTGGCCAAGGAGCTGGGCGCCACGCACCTGGTCAATCCGAAGCAGGTGAAGTCCGACGACGACCTCATGGATCTGGCGGGCGGCCGTGTGGATTTCGGTTTCGATATGGCGGGTGCCGTGCCGGCTTTTGAAACCGCCTACAAGCTCACGCGCCGCGGCGGCGCCACCGTCACGTCCGGGTTGCCCAATCCCAAGTTCAGCTTCCCGCTGTCGCTGTCGCAGATGGTGGGCGAAGAGCGCGAGATCCGAGGCAGCTACCTCGGCTCGGGTGTGCCCGCCATCGACATCAGCCGCTACATCGACCTGTACAAGGCCGGCCGCCTGCCGGTGGACAGGATGATGGGCCAATCGTTTTCGCTCGACCAGATCAACGAGGGGTTCGATCACCTCGCCACCGGCGGCAGCCTGCGCGACGCCATCGTTTTCTAAGGGCACAGACCCGACTACAACACTGGAGACAACACCATGAAAACCTCAAGACTGGCGGCCCTGCTGGGCGCCACCCTGCTGTCGGGCCTGGCCACGCTGGCCATCGCCGCCGACAAGCCCAAGGAGCTGAACGTGGGCATCTCGACCTTCCTGTCGGGGTCGGCCTCGGTGTTCGGCGTTCCCGCCCGCGACGCGGCCGACATCCTGATCGAGGAAATCAACGCCAGCGGCGGGATCGACGGCGTGAAGATCGTGCCCAGCTACATCGATGAGGGCGGTGGCGGCGAGAAGCTCTTGTCCGAATACCGGCGTCTGGCAGAAGGCGGCACGCGTGTGATGCTGTCGGCGATCTCCAGCGGCCACTGCAACATCGTCGCGCCCGTGGCCGAAGACCTGAAGGTGCTGAACGTGCTGTGGGACTGCGGCACCGAGAAGGCGCTGGAAGGCAAGAAGTACAAGTACGTCGTGCGCACGCAGGCCAACGCCACCACCGAAATGGTCGCGCAGGTGCTGTACCTGATGAAGGTCAAGCCGGACTTCAAGACCATCGCCATCGTGAACCAGGACTACGCCTGGGGCCGCGATTCGCGCGACATCTTCCTGGCGGCGCTCAAGAAGTTCAAGCCCGACGTCAAGGTCGTGGCCGAGATGTTCCCCAAGTTCGGGGCCGCGGACTTCTCCACGGAAATCAGCCGCCTGCAGGCGCTGCGTCCGGACGTGATCGTCTCCACCTCATGGGGCGGCGACCTGGACAACTTCGTGCGCCAGGCCTCGCAGCGCAACCTGTTCAAGAACTCGACCTTCGTGCTGTCGCTGGCGGAAAGCTCGCTGGAACGCCTGGGCAACGCCCTGCCTGAAGGCGTGCTGGTCGGCGCGCGTGGCGACCACTACTTCCTGCATCCGGAGACCAAGGACGATCCGAAGCACCAGGCTTTCGTGAAGAAATTCCACGACAAGACCGGCGCCTATCCGATCTATTCGGTCTATCACATGGTGCAGGGCATCAACGGCCTGAAGGCCGGCTACGAGAAGGCTATCAAGGACAACGGCGGCAACTGGCCCACGCCTGAACAGGTGGCGGCCGCCATGCACGACGTCAGCTTCAAGGGCTACGGCCGCGAGGTGCAGATGCATCGCGCCGACGGCCAGGCGCTGGAAGCGCAACTGTTCGGCGTGACCAAGAAGAGCGACAAGTATCCGTTCAAGGTGCTGGCCGATATCACGATCGTGCCCGCCGAGTTGGTCACCCCCGGGGTCACCGACACGTCGATGGGTTGGATCGAGAAGAGCCTGACGCCCGACGTGCTCAAGAGCGACCAGATCAAGGTGTTCCCGAACTGATCGGGCTGGACTGAGCAAGCAGCAGTGTGTGGTGCAGGGATGGCCCCGGCGCGTGTCGCCGGGGCGTTTTTTTTGGGCGGCCGGTCGGGGCGGATGCGGCAGCTACCAGGGGTCCGGTGCCCTGGAAACGCCGCGACAAGCCCATGCCGTCGCTGCCGGGCGTCAGACACCGTTGCGCCCGGTATCGGGCACCCCTACAGCTCCAGCACCACCTTCTTGCCCCCGCACGACCGCGAGCAGCAGGCCATCATCTTGTTGTTGGCCTCGCGCTCGGTGCGCGTCAGGACCACGTCGCGGTGATCGATGTCGCCTTCCAGCACGCGGACTTCGCACGAGCCGCACAGGCCTTCCTCGCAATCGCTTTGCACATCGATGTTGGCGCCGCGCAATGCCGTCAGCAGCGTCTGGTCCGCAGGCACCGTGATGACAATGCCGGAGTCTTTCAGCACCACCTCGAAAGGCTGTTCCTTCGACGGATCCAGCGTGCCCAGCGTGGAGTGGAAGTGCTCCACGCGCAGCGCGTCTTCCGGCCACGCCGCGCAGCAGCCGGCCAGCGCGTCAAGCAGGCCTTGCG
>DALZRX010000136.1:0-9214 GCA_032015805.1 Achromobacter sp. | reverse complement strand
CGCGTCCGCGATGCTGGAGGACGCGGCCGTCGCGCAGACGGTGTCGAACCTGGTGCAGACGCTGGGCGACAAAGGCGCAACGCCACCGCCCGGCGCGCTGTCGCGCGCCACCCGCGAGCTGCTTTCCATCATGCTGAGCGACCCGGCGTAGCGGACCGGCCTGCCCTATCGCAGTTCCAGCGTCGCCCCGATCACGCGCATCGTCGGCATGAGCTGGCGCCACGCGTCCTTGGGCATCGTGGCGGGCCGCGTGAGTTGCGCGGCCGCCGGGTTGTCCAGCAGGTTGCCCTTGCACGCGAACACGATGCTGTTCGTCATGTCGTCGTCGACCACTTCGAACATCGACGAGCCGAATGCGTCGCGCACACGGTCCAGGTACTCGTGATGCATGGGGTGATTGACGTGGAAGTTGATCACCAGGATGCCGTCGTCGCGCAGGGCGCGATAACAGTCGGCGTAGAAGGCGGTGGAACACAGGGCGTCCGGAATGCCCCCGGCCACGAAGCCGTCCAGCAGGATCACATCGGCGGCGTCCGCCAGCCCGGCAAGGTGCTGCGCAGCGTCGGCCTGGATGACCTGAAAGCGCTCGCCGTCCGGCGGCACCATGAACGCGTCGCGCAGCGCGATGACGGCGGGGTCGATCTCGACCACCGAGATGCGCGCGCCTGCCAGATAGCGGTGGCAGAACTTGGGCAGCGATCCGCCGCCCAGTCCCACCATGAGAATGTGCGCGGGTTCCGGCTTGAACAGCACGAAGCCCATCATCATCCGCGTGTACTCGATTTCCAGCGCATCCGGGTTGAGCAGCGACATGCTGCTCTGGATCTCCTGCTGCGTGAAATGCAGGGTACGCCGCGTGCCGGCATTCTGGATGAAGGGCCGGGGCGGAGCCACCGGCTCGTCGGAAACGGGCGAATCGGCGGAAACAGGGACGTCGGACATGGGCGCGGGGGTGGGGCAAAGGATCCGCAGAAGATACCACTCCCGCAGCCCGCGCCGCATTACCCCCGCGTCAGACCAGCATCACCGGACAAGGCGAATGCGCGAGGATCCGCCCGCTGACGGAGCCCCGGATGGCGTTGAGCAGCGGACTGTGATGATGCGAGCCGATGACGATCGCCCCGGCGTCGATCTGCCTGGCATATTCGACGATCTTCTCCGGCGTGAAGCCAACGAACTCATGGCACTCGTGTCCGACATTCGCGGCGGAGAGGATGCCGACCACCGATTTCATTGCCTTGCCGCTTTCTTCATGGTGCCAGGCGTCGATGTCCGCCTTGCCGATAAAGGACTTCACGTCTCCACCCACGTCGGGCTCGCAATGCACCACGTGCACGACGAAATCGCGGTTCAACAAGGGGCTTTCCACCAGAAATCGGGCCGCCGCGTCGCTGTGCTGCGACCCATCGGTGGCAAGAATGATCGTGTTCATGGCAGACCTCCGGTCTATGACTTCCTGGCCTCGGGACGCGCGGGCTTGTGCGCGCCCCTTCCGGGCAACACCCAGCTTGCGCCCACCGACGCCAGCAGGATCACGCCAACCACCCCAAGCGACCAGTGCACCGGCACATGGACCCACTGCTCGGCAAGCATCTTGCCGCCAATGATGACCAGCACCGTCGCCAGGCCATACTTGAGGTAGTGAAACCGCGCCACCATGTCCGCCAGCAGGAAGTACAGCGCCCGCAGCCCCATGATGGCGAAAATGTTGGATGTGAAGACAATAAACGGATCCGTCGTCACGGCAAAGATCGCCGGAATGCTGTCCACGGCAAACACCACGTCGGTCGCCTCGATCACCAGCAGCACCACGAACATCGGCGTCGCGTAGCGCAGCCCGTCGATGCGCACGAAGAACGACTGTCCGTGGTAGTCCTTCGTGATCCGCATGGTCGAGCGCAGAAATCGCACCAGCGGATTGCGCGCGATATCCGGCTGCCGGTTCGCGGTGAACAGCATCTTGAGGCCGGTGAAGATCAGGAACGCGCCGAGCACATGGAACAGCCACGCGAACTGGGACAGCAGCCATACGCCGGCCAGGATCATGCTGATCCGCATGACGATGGCGCCCAGCACGCCATACAGCAGTACGCGGCGCTGCAGCTCCAGCGGCACGGCAAAATACGTGAAGATCAGCGAGAAGACGAACATGTTGTCCACGGACAGGGACAGTTCGATGAGGTAGCCCGTGTAGAACTCCAGCGCCTTCTGATGCGCAACCACCCGGCCCAGCGTGGCGTCCAGATACCACCACATCAGTCCACCAAACAGCGTGGCAAGCGTCATCCAGGCCAGCACCCAGCCGAGCGCCTCGCGCGAGGACACGCGGTGTGCGCGCCGCCCGCCGAACGCGTACAGGTCCAGCGCCAGCACGAGCAGCACGAATCCCACAAACCCCGCCCACATCGGCAGCGTCGCAAAGGTTTCGACCCGGTTCATCTGGCGCCTCCTGCCATCGCGCCGCGTCCGCTACGCAATGGGCATACAGGGACTGCAATTGCACGAGGCCAGTCTAGAGCAGGGCGATTCCTCCAACAATTCGCATATGATGAACCGATAGTCAGATTTTTTGGATTGATCAGCCATGGTCACTCTCAACTACAAGCATCTGCGCTATTTCTGGATGGTCGCCAAGGCGGGCAGCATCGCCCGCGCGGCGCAGCAACTCCAGCGCACGCCGCAATCCATCAGCGGCCAGATCCAGGAACTTGAATCCACGCTCGGCACTGAGCTTTTCCGGCGCGCTGGCCGCGGCCTGGAACTGACCGACGTCGGCCGCCACGCCTTGCTCTACGCCGACCGCATCTTCACCATGGGCGACGAACTGCTCGACGACCTGCGCGAACGCCCGGCACGACGCGCCTTGGAATTCAAGGTGGGTGTGGCCGAAGGAATGCCCAAGGCCATGGTGTACCGGATGATCGAGCCCGCGCTGAACCTGGGTGAAGACGTGCGGCTCATCTGCCGCGAAGGGCGGCTGCCCTTTTTGCTGGCCGATCTGGCGGTGCATCGGTTCGACATGGTGATCGCCGACCGCCCGATGCCGAACAACCTGAATGTGCGGGGATACAGCCACCTGCTGGGCGAGTGCGGGCTGACCTTCTTCGGATCACCGCAGTTGCTCGCGGCACTTCCCGGAAAGTTTCCGGCGCTGCTGGATCAGGCGCCGTTCCTGCTGCCGGGCGAAGACGCCGCCATCCGCCCGCGGCTGCTGCAATGGTTCGACGAACACGACATCCGCCCGCGCATCGTGGGCGAGTTCGACGACAGTGCGCTGATGAATTCTTTCGGCCAGACCGGAACAGGCCTATTTGTTGCGCCCACGGCCACTGCGGCGTACCTGTGCAAGCAATACCGCGTGCGCGCCATTGGGCAGGCGGCGGCGGTGAAGGAACAGTTCTACGCCATCACCACCGAACAGCGGCTGGAGCATCCGGCGGTGGTGGCGTTGAGCCGGGCGGCGCGTGAGGACATTTTCGGGGCCGAGCGCAAGGGGTAATGCGCGATGGAGGCCGCACCGCCCGCCCCGGAGCGCTACAGGAAGGACTTGGCGTGCTTCAACACCTGGTCGCAGGCCTTGCGCGTCAGTTCTTCCTTCAGCCCGCCGCCGCTCAGGTCCACCGACTTGCCGTCGCTGCCGTTGAGCATGCCCTGCAGGCCCGCCAGATATCCCGAGTCCGATTTGGCTTTCTGCGTGGAGCCGCCGCCGATCTTGCCCAGCAGTTGGTCCTTCATGGCCTGCGCGTCGCCGCCGGCCAGGTAGTTGTTCTTCATGCAGAACTCCAGCACGCCGGCCGCATTGCCCGCGGAGGCCGGACTGAGCGAGGAAAGCGGCAGGCTGCCGCTCAGTCCCTGCAGGACGCCGCCCTGGGTGGAACCGCCCTGGGTCGAGCCGCCTTGGCTTGCACCGCCCATCTGGCCCTTCACGGCGTCCAGCCACTGCGCGCTGGCGGCGCCGGCATAGCACTGTGCCGCGATGAGGGCGACGCCGGCGAGGTGGCGGAAACGGATCTTCATGACTTGCTCCTGATGCGGTGTTTGACTGCGGCCATCGTAGCGGCGCGCTGCCGCGAATCGGCGCGCGGGCAGGGCGTGTAATGCGACAAATGATGTGCGTGGGGGGCTCGCCCGCCCTGGCGCCGTAGCAATTGCATTCGTAACGTCACGCCTTTGATACGGCCGCGCGCGCGATCAGGCGTCACGAGGCGCCTACGCTACTATTCCGGACTGTCCCCGGAGGCGGCCGGCATGCAACCGCCGCGTCCGCAGGCGTCCCGTGCCACCTATTCCGTGAGAACCCGTGATGTCGTCCGTCGAATTCCAGGATGTGTTCGTTCCCGCCGCAGGCGGCCAGCTTTTTGTGCGGCGCTGGACGCCGGACGCGCCCGCCGCGAACGGCGTGCCCATCGTGCTGATGCATGACTCGTTGGGATGCGTGGAATTGTGGCGCGACTTTCCGGGGCAGTTGGCCACTGCAACCGGCCGCGAAGTCATCGCCTACGACCGCCTGGGATTCGGCCGTTCCGACCCGTATTCGGGCACGCTGGGCGTCGACTTCGTGGTCCGCGAGCCCATCGAGGGATTCCGCGCCGTGCGCGAGGCGCTGGGCCTGGACCAGTTCGCGGCGTTTGGCCACAGCGTGGGCGGCGGCATGGCCATTGCCAGCGCGGCGGCTTATCCACAGTCCTGCCGCGGGCTCATCACGGAATCGGCGCAAGTCTACGCCGAGGAACGCACCCTGGAAGGCATCCGGCAGGCGCGCGTGTCGTTCGCCCAGCCGGGACAGCTTGACCGGCTGAAGAAGTATCACGGCGACAAGGCGGCCTGGGTGCTCAGCGCCTGGATCGACACCTGGCTGTCGCCGGACTTTGCCGACTGGACGCTGGACCCGCAACTGGCGCAGGTAAAGTGCCCGGCAGTGGCGCTGCACGGCGACAACGACGAATACGGTTCCACCGTGCATGCCCAGCGCATCGCCCAACTGGCCGGCGCGCAGCCCGTCATCTTTGAAAATTGCGGCCACGTCCCGCATCGGGAAATGCCCGAGCAGGTCCTTGAGACCGTTTCGGGCTGGTTGCAGCGCAACGCCTGATCCGCGCGTCTTTGCGCTACAGGCGCGTGACGCGGATCACCGCGTCGGCGAAGGCCTTGGGCGCCTCCTGCGGCAGGTTGTGGCCGACGCCCACGCCCACGTCGATGTGCTGGTATTTGCCGGTGAACTGGCCGGCGTACGCCGCGGGTGGCGGGTGCGGCGCGCCGTTGGCGTCGCCCTCCATCGTGATCGAGGGAATGCCGATCTTGGGCAACTGCGCTAGACGCGCCTCGAGCGCGTCGTACTGCCGCTCGCCCTGCGCCAATCCGAGCCGCCAGCGATAGTTGTGCACCACGATCTCGACGTGGTCGGGGTTGTCGAAGGCGCGCGCCGAGCGCGCGAAGGTGGCGTCGTCAAAGCGCCATTGCGGCGATGCCAATTGCCAGATCAGCTTGTTGAAGCCGTCCGTGTTGGCCGCGTAGCCGGCCGCGCCGCGTTCCGTGGCAAAGTAGAACTGATACCACCACTGCAGCTCGGCCTGAGGCGGCAGCGGCTTGCGGTTGCCTTCCTGGCTGCCGATCAGGTAGCCGCTGACGGACACCAACGCCTCGCAACGCTCGGGCCACAGCGCGGCCATGATGCACGCGGTGCGCGCGCCCCAATCAAAACCGGCAACCACCGCCGTGCGGATCTTCAGCGCATCCATCAGCGCGATCATGTCCACGGCCACCACCGCCTGCTCGCCATTGCGCGGGGTATCGGCAGACACGATCCGGGTGGAACCGTAGCCTCGCAGGTGCGGCACGATGACGCGATATCCCGCGGCCGTCAAACGAGGAACGACATCGATGAAGCTGTGGATGTCATAAGGCCAGCCGTGCAACAGGAGGGCGACGGGGCCATCCGCCGGACCGGCGTCCACATACCCAACGTCCAGCGTGCCGGCGCGGATCTGCCGGATGTTGCCGAACGAAGGGGCCAGGCCCTGCGGGCCAGCCGCCACGGACTTGGCGATCGCGTTGCCGCCGAGCGCCAGGCCCAGCAGGCTGGCGCCTGCCAGCGAAGAAGTCGTACCCAGCAGGCGGCGCCGCTGGACGTTTACCGGTTCCGACATGGTGAATCTCCAAAAAGTCTTGTTGAAAGGGACATGACTGCTGGAGGGAACTGTCGCGCAAGCGGCCCGGCGTTGGGTGTCGGCGTGTACGCCCCCTGCGGCCGGATACACAAGGACATAAAAAACCCGCGAAACCGGGTCCGCGAGGGCTGGAGGCGGCCGGACGGCGCCTTTACTATCACTGCTAGCCGGCACACCCGCCAGCCGGGGATGAACTCGCATGAGCACGCAATCCGCTGCAACGACGCCCAACCCCAACACGCGCCGCATACTTCCGTGGACGGTGGTGATACTGGTGGCGCTTGGCCTCCTGCTTTACGGGCCGATTCCGCAACTCGAGCACTACCACGACTTCGCCGACAAGCGCGCGTGGCTGGGCATCCCCAACGCGGGGGACGTTCTTTCGAACCTGGGCTTCGCGGTGGTCGGCTGGTATGGCCTTGCGCTGGTCCTGCACTCGCGCCACCAGCCTGCCCTGGACGCCATCCGGCCCGGCTATGCGGTCTTCTTCTTCGCCCTGGTGCTGACCGCCTTCGGGTCGGGCTGGTATCACCTCGTGCCCGACAACGCCCGGCTGATCTGGGACCGCCTGCCCATCGCGCTGCTGTGCGCCGGCATCCTGTCCGCCGTCTGGCGCGAAACGGTGGGCGATGGACGCTGGGTCGACGTGCTCTGGACCGCGCTGGCCGTGGCCAGTGTGGCGTGGTGGTGGTACACCGACCACACGTCAACGGGCGACCTGCGCCCCTACCTGTTCGTGCAGTTCATGCCGCTGGTGCTGGTGCCGTTGCTTCAATGGCGCAACGGCACGCCCCTGCGCGAGCGGCTGTATTTTGGCGCGGCCATCGGGTTCTATGTGCTGGCCAAGGCCGCCGAGCTGCTTGACCATCAGATCTTCCACGAATTCACGTACCTGAGCGGTCATACGATCAAGCATCTGTTTTCGATGGTGGCGGGGTTGATGGTGACGCTGAATTTTGCGCATCGCAGGCGGGAAGCTGGCGCTCCGAACCGGACCACGGCCAGATAGGCTCTCACCGCTTACGCGGCGGCACCACCATGAACCCTTGCTCGAATTGCCTGACCGCCTTCTGATCCCCCTGAATCGACCACATGGAGGGGGCCAAGCCTGCATTGTCCGCGACCATCGCACGGGCTTGCGTCGCCTGCGGCTGGTACGCCGTCATGATCCGGCTGACATAGTTGCGAGTCTCTTCGTAATCCGGAATACGATGGCCGGCCCGCTGTACGGCGCCTTCGCCCGCGTTGTAAGCCGCCAACGCCAGCTCAAGGTTGCCGTTATAGCGATCAAGCAGGGCACGCAGATAGCGGCTGCCGGCATCGACGTTCAAGTCGAGCTTGCGCAGGTTGGCCTGCAATGCATCGTCCGTGCCCGGCACACCGTACTGGCTACCCGTCGTCGGCATCAACTGCATCAGACCGACGGCGCCCTTTGGCGACACCGCTTGCGTATCAAAGCCTGATTCCGCCTGCGCCACGGCGTGCAGCAGGGCGTAATCGAGCCCGTGGCGTTGCGCGGCCCGTTCCAGCGCCTTGCGGATTTCCGGACTGGGTTCGGCGGCACGGCGGGCGCCGCGGCCACCAGCCAAGATGTCACGGAACAGGAGGCGGTAGCTGTCGTCAACAGCGGTGGGCGCAAAGCGCGCCATGCCTTGTTCGTCGAAGGACACATACACATCCGCGGCAAGGCTGGTGGATGCGGGCAACAATAAAAACGCCGCGCCGAACCAGCGGCGGATACGTGAAAGGAAAGCGGACATGGCAGGTAGCGGCAGCCACGGCGCGCTTCAGCGGCCAGGCCGGTAGGTCAACAAGACGAAGCGAATTCTACAAGAATAACAATCATTCTTATTTACAATAAGATTAAATCTTGTTAACTTTTAGCCCGTTGCTGTTGCGATATGAATCGTGCTCCCATAAGCGCCTGACCCGAAGGCGCAAGCCCCACGGCTTACCGGGATGAATTTCTGATGCGTGCGGCATGAGAAGTTCGGCGACAAACGCTGGCGGAATGAAGTCACACGCGAGCGAGGAAATGCATGCGGATACTGCTAATCGAGGACGACAGCAAAGTGAGCTACTGGCTGGCCAGCAAGTTCCAGGCGAGCGGCCATCAGTGCGTGCCTGTCGACTCCGGCGAACAGGCGCTGATTGCGTTGGACCGGCAGGTATTCGACATTGTCGTGCTCGACCGCATGCTGCCCGGCATTGATGGCATCGAGGTGCTGCGCCGCCTGCAAGGCCGCCCGCACCCACCCGTCATCATCCTGTCCGCCGTCGACCAGGCGTCGGATCGCGTCGAAGGACTACGCGCCGGTGCGCAGGACCACATCGGCAAACCGTTCGACTTTCTTGAGCTGATGGTGCGCATGGAGCTGCTGGTGCAGCGGCACGACGCCACGCCGCCCAACGCCGCGCGCCTGTGCGTGCAGGATCTGCAAATCGATCTGCTGCGCCGCAAGGTCACACGGTCCGGCCGCGACATCAGCTTGACCGACAAGGAGTTCCTGCTGCTGCGCACTTTGGCTGAACACGCCGGGCAGACGGTGCCGCGCGGCATGCTGCTGGAGAAGGTGTGGGGCCTGCAGTTCGATCCGCAGACCAACCTGATCGACGTGCATGTCTCCAAGCTGCGCTCGAAGATCGACAAGGATTTCGCGCAGCCTCTGCTCAAGACCGTGCGTGCCATGGGATACGTGCTGAGCTGATCCGATGACGACTGTTCCGTTCGATTTTCCTGAGACCCTGCGGGCGCTCAGGCAGGGACCGCTGTCCCGCCTGTTCGGTTCCTGGCGGTCGTTCTGGCGCGACGGCCGCGTGCCCGAGGCCGCGCTGGAGCCGCCGCCCACGCGCACCACAAGCCATTTCCGCTACACCGCCTGCTTCGCGTTCATCTTCCTGCTAGTTACGCTGGGGTCCATCGCCTGGGGCCAGAACCTTCTCGAACACGTCATGGTGCGACACGTGAAGGACATGGTCGCCGCCGAGATCCGCGCGCACCAGACACTGAGCAGCCGCGACAGCGCCTCGGACCTGGCGCGCGCGCT
>DALZRX010000135.1:5509-9232 GCA_032015805.1 Achromobacter sp. | reverse complement strand
CCCGCACCTTTGTCGGCCGCATCGTGTTCGCCTCGCTGTGCGACAAGCTGGTCGATATCACCCCCGACCTGAAGATCGTCCCCCAGCTCGCGCAGTCCTGGACCGTCGGCCCGGACAACAAGACGCTGACGTTCAAGCTGCGCACGGATGCGGTCTTCCATGACGGCACCCCGATCAACGCCGCCGCCGTCAAGGCCAACCTGGATCGGGCTCGCACGCTGCCGGACAGCAACCGCAAGAGCGAACTGGCCACGGTGGCCAGCGTGGACGCGCCCGACGACCAGACCGTGGTGCTGAACCTGTCGGAGCCCGACGCCTCGCTGCTGTCGCAACTGTCCGACCGCGCCGGCATGATGATTTCGCCCGCCAGCTTCGACAAGGACCCCGGCGGCAAGCCGGTGTGCTCCGGTCCCTACCAGTTCAAGGAGCGCGTGCAGAACGACCGCATCGTGCTCGAGAAATTCCCCAAGTACTGGGACGCGGCCAACTACCATTTCGATCGCCTCGTCTACACGCCGATTCCGGACAACACCGTGCGCCTGAACAACCTGCGCGCCGGCGACCTGGACATCATCGAGCGCGTGGCGCCCAGCGACGCCAAGGCCGTCAAGGACGACCCCAGCCTGCGTCTCGCGCCGGTGACGGGCCTGGGCTTCCAGTCCATTTCCGTGAACATCGCCAACGGCGCGCGCGCCGACCATCCGCTCGCCAAGGACAAGCGGGTCCGCCAGGCGCTGGATCTGGCGATCGACCGCGACGTGCTGAACCAGGTGATCGGCGAAGGCATGTTCCAGCCCGCCCACCAGCCGTTCCCGCCCGCCAGTTTTGCCTACAACAAGACCTTCGACCGGCCGGGCCGCGATCCCAAGAAGGCGCAGGCCTTGCTGAAGGAAGCCGGCTACGACCGCGTGAAGGTCGAGATCACCTTCGGCAACAACACCACGATGCAGCAGGTCTTCGAACTGGTGCAGGCGATGGGCGCCGAAGCAGGCTTTGACATCACGCTGCGTCCGGTCGAGTTCGCCTCGCTGCAATCGTCGCTTGCGCGCGGCGACTTTCAGGTGGGCCAGAGCGGCTGGTCGGGCCGGGTCGATCCCAGCGGCAACATCCATCAGTACCTGAGCTGCAAAGGCAACCTGAACGACGGCAAGTTCTGCGACGCCGCCGTCGACAAGCTGCTCAACGACGCCCGCGCCGAAGCCGACACCGCCAAGCGCCGCGCCATGTATGACCAGGTGCTGGCCGCGATGCAGGACCAGCGTCCCATCATCTATCTGTTCTACCTGCCGTGGACGTTCGGCGTGCAGAGCAAGGTGGAGGGCTTCGTCCCGTACCCCGACGGCCTGATCCGCCTGAAAGGCGTAAAGAGGTAGGCCCACCCCCTACCCGCTGACACGGGCCCCCTCAAGGGGGCGGCGCCTGCGGACCGAAGAGTATGGCCCACCCCCTACCCGCTGACGCGGGCCCCCGCAAGGGGGCGACGCCTGCGGACCGGCGGAGCCGGATCCGCGGCGTCCCGGATGGGGGGCTTGCTGGTGTTGGGCGTCTCTTTAGGTGTCTGGCATCCATACGCGACGGCCTCCAGCGGCCTTGATGCCGCATGGGTGTCTTGCACCGGCCCACTGCAGCACGTCACATGCAACGGTGTCAGCTGTCTGACACCCGAACACGCGGCTCTCCGCCTGCCTCGATGCCACTCGGGTATCAGACACCGGGGTGGCAACGTCAGACACTCGCCAAGAAAGGACCCACCATGTTTACGACTCGCCCGGAAATCCTCGGCACCTTCGGTGTCGTGACGTCCACCCATTGGCTGGCCAGCGCGGCCGGCATGTCGCTGCTGGAGCGCGGCGGCAATGCGTTCGATGCCTGCGTCGCCTCGGCGTTCGTGCTGCAGGTGGTCGAGCCCCATCTGGTCGGACCGGCCGGTGAAGTGCCCGCCGTGTTCTATTCCGCCCGCACTGGCAAGGTCGAGGTGCTGTGCGGGCAGGGCACCACGCCGGCCGCGGCCACGCTGGAGCGCTACCGCGCTGAAGGCCTGAAGCTCATCCCTGGCAATGGCCTGCTGGCGACCGTGATCCCGGGCGCCTTCGACGCCTGGATGCTGCTGCTGCGCGACCACGGCACGATGCGCGTGCGCGACGTGCTTGAGCCCGCCATCTATTACGCGGAGCACGGCCATGCCCTGATGCCGCGCATCTCCAACACCATCGCGGGCTTGAAAGACTTCTTCGAGACGCACTGGCCGACGACGGCCCAGGTCTACGTGCCGGGCGGGCAGGTGCCGCAGGCCCGCAAGCTGTTCCGCAATCCGGCGCTGGCCCGCACCTGGAGCCGGGTGTTGAAAGCCGCTGAAGCCGCCGGCGCCGACCGCGACCGACAGATCGAGGCGGCGCGCGACGCGTTCTATCGCGGCTTCATCGCCGAAGAGATCGACCGTTTCGCCCGCAACACCGACGTCATGGACGAAAGCGGCACGACCCATCGCGGCGTGATCACGGCGGACGACCTGGCTGGCTGGTCGGCCAGCTACGACAAACCGCTGACCTACGACTATCACGGCTACACGGTCGCCAAGGCCGGCGCCTGGAGCCAGGGGCCGGTCTTCCTGCAGACCCTGGCCATCCTGAAGGACATGGATCTGGCAGGCGTCGGCCCCACCAGCGCCGAGTTCATTCATCGGGTCACCGAGGCCATGAAGCTCGCCTTCGCCGACCGCGAGGCCTATTACGGCGATCCGGCCTTCATCGACGTGCCGCTGACCCATCTGCTTTCCGACGCCTACAACGCCGAACGCCGCCAGCTCATTGGCGAATCGGCGTCGAACGCGTTGTTGCCCGGCCAGGTGCCTGGGTTCGAGGCGCAGGTGGCCCGCGTCATGGACACGCTGGAGCGTCTGTCGCCGATCACCGCGCCCGGCAGCGCGACGAATGAGCCGACGCTCGCCGACATGCGCGCGTCGGCCAAACGCGGGGACACCACCCACGTGGACGTCATCGACCGCTGGGGCAACATGATCTCGGCCACACCCTCGGGCGGCTGGTTCCAGTCGTCGCCCGTCATCCCGGAATTGGGGTTCGGCCTGAACACCCGCGCCCAGATGTTCTGGCTGGAAGAAGGTTTGCCCGGCACCCTCGCGCCCGGCAAGCGCCCGCGCACCACGCTGACCCCCTCGCTGGCGCTGCGTGACGGCAAGCCCTACCTGGCCTTTGGCACGCCGGGCGGCGACCAGCAGGAGCAATGGCAGCTTCTCTTCTTCCTGCGCCATGTGCACCATGGCCTGAACCTGCAGGAGGCGATTGACCTGCCCATGTCGCACACCATGCATTTCCCCACGTCCTTCTACCCGCGGGACCGCAAGCCGGGGCACCTGGCGCTGGAGGCCAGCTTCGGCGCCGAGGTCATCGAGGCGCTGCGCCAGCGCGGTCACCAGATCGAAGAGGTGCCCGAATGGTCCGTGGGCCGGCTGACCGCCGCTTCGCGCGATGCGGACGGGTTGCTGCATGCGGCGGCGACGCCGCGCCTGATGCAGGCGTACGCCGTCGGGCGTTGAGCGGGCGGCGCACGGCTTCGTCCAGGCACGGGACGTGCGCCACGCGGCGTCTTGCGGCGGTTTGCCCGCATAGGGTATGTTTGTCGCATGACGCCATCCGAGCAGAGCCCGGCAACAGCGGCTCGACCCCTCACGGGAACAGAACCCTTATTCATCGTCCTCAATAAAGG
>DALZRX010000135.1:1187-5499 GCA_032015805.1 Achromobacter sp. | reverse complement strand
GGCGCATCCTCGACGAGGCCGGGCGGCGCTACGAACTCATGCCGGTCGACGACCCGTCGCGGCTGACGGAGGTCGCGCGGCAGGCGGTCAAGCGCGCCCAGGACGAGCAGGGCGTCGTGATCGCCGCCGGCGGCGACGGCACGCTCAATGCCGTCGCGGGCACCGTCCTGGGACAGGGCGTGCCGTTCGGTATCCTGCCCCAAGGCACCTTCAACTACTTCGGCCGCACCTACGGCATCTCGCAAGAGACGGAAGTGGCGTTGCGCGGTTTCCTGCAAGGCAGCATCCGGCCGGTGCAGGTCGGCCTGCTGAATGGCCGCCTGTTCCTGGTCAACGCCAGCCTCGGCCTGTATCCGCAATTGCTGGAAGACCGCGAAGCCTATAAGCAGCGCTACGGCCGCCGACGCTGGGTCGCCCTGTGGTCGGGCCTTGTCACGCTGCTGCGTGAGCCGCGCCAGCTTGGCCTGGAACTGGAATTCGAGGGCAAGTCGCGCAGCCTGCGGGCGCCGACGCTTGTGGTGGGCAATAACAAACTGCAGCTAGAACACATCGGCATCGACCACGAAGAGCTCGACCGCAACCGGCTGGTCGCCATGGCGGCGCGGCCCGTGGGCACCCTGGCGCTCTACGGCCTGCTGGTGCGGGGCCTGCTCAGCCGACTGGGCGAGGCCGAGCACGTGATCAGCTTCGCCTTCGACAAGCTCACGGTGGGCGTGCGCGGGCGCCGCCGGGTCAAGGTGGCGATGGACGGCGAAATCTCCTGGATGGACACGCCGCTTGAATTCAAGGTGGCAAGCGATCGCCTGCCCCTGGTGGTGCCGGCGGATTCCGAGTACCTGGACCGCTCATGACGCGGATCCTGCACCTGTCCGATACCCATTTCGGCACCGAGCGCAAGGCGGTCGTCGAAGCCGTGCTGGACCTGGCGCGGCAGTTGTCGCCAGACCTCGTCGTGCTCAGCGGCGACATTACCCAGCGGGCGCGCCGCAGCCAGTTCGCCGCCGCCCGCCGGTTCATCGAGCGCCTGGCGCTTCCCGTGCTGGCGGTGCCCGGCAACCACGACATCCCGCTGTACAACGTGTTTTTACGAGCGCTCAATCCCTACGGCAACTACAAGCGCGCGCTGGGACCGATCCTCGAACCCGTCTTTGAAAATGACGGCGTGCTGGCCATCGGGGTGAACACCACGCGGCCCAAGCGCCACAAGGACGGCGAGATCTCCGAGGGCCAGATCGCCCGCGTCGCCCAGCGGCTGCGCCAGGCCCGGGCGGGCCAGTTACGCATCGTCGTGGCGCACCATCCCGTGCGCGCCAAGGTGGAATCGGACCTGTCCAATCTGCTGATCGGCCGCGAGCGGGCGCTTGCGGCCTGGGCGCAGGCGGGCGTCGACCTGGTGCTCGGCGGTCACATACACTTGCCCTACGTGTTGCCGCTGACAGCGCCCACGGGGCCGGCCGGCTGGATCGTCCAGGCGGGGACGACGTGCTCGCACCGCGTGCGGGGCAGCGTGCCCAATTCGCTGGGCGTGATCACCCGCTCAGAAGAGGACGGGCAGCAGGTCTGCCATGTCGAGCGGTGGGACTATGCGGCCGGCGCGCATGCATTCGCGCCCGTCGACAAGACGCTTGTCTCGCTGTAGCAGTGTGCGCGGACGCCGCGCGGGTTTCTTCTTGATGACGCTTTCATGACCGATGTCTACGCGGCATGGGCCGCGGCCCATGCCCTCTCATTGTTTGTCGCGCTGCCGCTCGTGGCTGGCGCCGTGGCGCTCCTGTTCATGCGTTGCCATGGCCGCCTGTCCGCAAGCGGCCGTGCAGTCCTGTTCGCGGCGACGGCGAGCGTGTCGTTCGCGGTTTTCCTGGCATTGGCCCTGGCCGTCGAAAGCCGCGGATTGGTGGTGGCGTTCGATGGAGCGCTTGCCAACGCGCTCAGCATGTCCATGTCCACGTCGCTGTTGTGGCTGCTGTCCTGGGTCACCTACCTGGGCGACCGCAACCTGCTTACGGTCGTCGCCGTGCTGATGACGATTACGCTGCTCTGGCGCGGATCGTGGCAACTGGCGCTCTTCTGCGCCATCGCGACCGGCCTTAACGGTGCGCTCAACTGGTTGTTCAAGCACACATTCGAACGCGTGCGCCCAGAGCACGACCACGGCTACGCCATGGCGACCGGCTGGAGCTTTCCCAGCGGCCATTCGTCGGCGGCGATGGCGGTGTATGGCACGGCCTGCTACCTGATGTGGCGTTTCGCGCCACCGGCGTGGCGCCTGCCTTGCGTGGCGTTCATGGCCGCGCTCATCATGGCCATCGGCCTGAGCCGCATCCTGCTGCAGGTGCATTTCGCGAGCGACGTGGTGGCCGGGTTAGCGGTCAGCCTCGGGTGGCTGGTCCTGTGCGTCGCGGCCGTCGAGCGGCTGCACGTGTCAGGCTGGATGGCTCAGCGCGTCCAGTAGGCGTGCCTCGGCGCCGTCGAGCGCGTTCGCCGGCGCGGGTGTGCACGTATAGCGCCCGCCGGCGCTCGCGATGGCCCGGTCGAGTTGCCGCCTGCGCTCGGCCGGCGGCGGATCCAGGTCGATGATCAGCTTGCCGGCGATGGGCGCCGTCACCTGGCCGTCACTGAAGCGTTCCAGTGTGCGGTCGATCTCGCGTTCCCGGGGCAGGGCCAGCACGATGGTGTCGGACTCCGCCAGCGCTTCGCGCGCCGAGGTCGCCAGCGTCGCGTTGCCTCGGAAACCCTCGCAGCGCGCCGCTTCGATGTCGTAGAGCGTCAGCGCAATGTCGGGGTCGGCAGCCAGCAGCCGCCGTGCAGCCAGGGTGCCGATCCTGCCCATGCCGACAATGCTGACGCGCGGGCTCATGGCTTGGGCACCGACCACGTGCTTACGATGTGGGCGACCGGCTCGTCCGAACCTTCACCCGTCAGCACCACTTCACCCGCTGAAAGTCGGCCCACCTTGAGCAGGCGGGCGTGGGCATGGATGGCGCCCGCCGGACTCTTGCGCAGGAAATTGATGGTCAGGCTGGCCGTGACCGCGTGGGCCTGGCCGGTGGCGCCCACCACCGCCGCATACATGGCCAGGTCGGCAAGCCCCATCAGCATCGGTCCGGCGACGATGCCCCCCAGTCGCTGATGCATGTCGCGCGCGGGCAGCACGGCGTGCGCGGTGCCATGCCCGATGTGCAGCACATCGATGCCCAGCAGCATCGAGAACGGATGCTGGTCGGCCAGCAGCACGTGAAAGTCGGCCAGGCTGATCAGCGGGGCGCGCTCGCCGGCGGGGAGGGAGGTTGCGGTCATCGTTGTTCCAAGGCGTGGCAATAGTTGTCCAGCAGCGCTTCGGCCTGCTGGCCGAGGGACTTGAGACGGCGGGTGTGCAACAGCAGCAGCAAGCCCATCAGGTACGTGAACACGTTCATCTGCTCGGCCTGCACGGCCTCGTCCTGCCAGCCCTTCGTGCGCGAGAGCGCCTGGCCGATGAGATCGATGCATTGGCGCAGCCGCGCATTGAGCTTTTCATCCATGTCCCGGCCCAGCCCGCGCGGACCCAGGCCCTGGAACAGGTACATGCCCAAGGAAAAATCCGTGCGCCGCTCTTCGTAATACCCGAAGAACGCCCGGATCACGCCGCGCGCGGCCGACTGCGGCTTTTCCGCCAGCCCCGCCTGCTCCAAGTGCGCGTGCAGCCGTTGCAGCGATTCGTCCAGCAGTTCCCCGTAAAGGGCTTCCTTGCCTGCGAACCACGGGTAGATCGCGCCCGTCGTGCACCCGGCTTCCTTGGCGATCGCCCGGATCGTGGTGTTTTCAAGCCCGTCACGCTCGAACACGCGTTGCGCGGCGTCCAGGACGATCTGTCTGCGCAGGGCACTCAGCCGTTCGTTGCGGTCGGCGCGAGGGGAGGGGGTGGACATGGTGATCATTGGCTATTGGATGCCATCGATCATATCGACGATTTTTATTAATAACAACGTTATCCGGCCCGCGTTTGTTTACGATGATCTTCAGTGCCGGCGTCATTCCGGGCCGCCATCGATTTGCACCGGATGGCAGCCGGAGCCACGAAGAAAGTCGCGCGAAAACGGGTTTTGGATTTGCCCAGAAAATTGGGGGCAGGGCCGAAAGTCGCATGGTTGCGCGCTCGGGCAATTTGGTAAGGGTAAGCCCTAGCGTTGCTCGGCAAGCATCAGCGGGATGTTGCAACTTCCCAACATGCCTGTCGCAAACCTGCACTTTTCTGATGCCGACCATAGCCAGCCCCCCCGATTTTTGATGCAATAGCGTCAACTTCCCTTCGCGGAGTTAGGGGGGCGGCAGG
>DALZRX010000135.1:0-1177 GCA_032015805.1 Achromobacter sp. | reverse complement strand
GACGGCCTGCGCGCTGTTTTCCAACTGGAATCGGGCTTTGACTCGGGTAACGGCCGTTCGGCTCAAGGTGGCCGTCTGTTCGGTCGTCAAGCCACCGTCGGTCTGGCCAGCGACAGCTGGGGCCAACTGGACTTCGGTCGCCAAACCAACATCGCTTCGAAGTACTTCGGTTCGATCGATCCGTTCGGCGCTGGCTTCGGTCAGGCTAACATCGGTACCGGCATGAGCGCCGCGAACACCCAGCGCTACGACAACATGGTCATGTACCAAACCCCGTCGTTCAGCGGCTTCCAGTTCGGCGTCGGCTACTCCTTCAGCGCCGATGACACCAAGACGGCTGAAACCGGCTTCCACACCGCCGACAACACCCGCGCCATCACCACTGGTCTGCGCTACGTCAACGGCCCGTTGAACGTCGCCCTGACGTACGACCAACTGAACGCCTCGAACAATCTGCCTACCGGTCAAACCGACGCCACCCCGCGTTCGTACATGATCGGCGGTTCGTATGACTTCGAAGTGGTCAAGCTGGCTCTGGCCTACGCTCGCACCACCGACGGCTGGTTCGCTGGCCCCGGCGTCAACGGCAACTCGGTCCTGAGCAGCACCTACGGCGTCAGCAACGTGTTCGCTGATGGCTTCAAGGCCAACTCGTACATGGTTGGCCTGTCGGCCCCCATCGGTGGTGCTTCGAACGTCTTCGGTTCGTGGCAGCGTGTTGACCCGTCGAACTCGAACCTGACGGGCGACGATGGCAACATGAACATCTACTCGCTGGGCTACACCTACGACCTGTCCAAGCGCACCAACCTGTACGCTTACGGTTCGTACGCCACCAACTACGCCTTCCTGGACGACGTCAAGTCGACCGCTGTCGGCGTCGGTGTGCGTCACCGCTTCTAATCCAATGCAGGGCGCAAGCCCTGCCTGGATTTAAAGCAAAGGCGAACGGACTTCGGTCCGTTCGCATGAACCACCCTCTCGGGGGTGGTTTTTTTTCGCCTGCTGACTGAATTCGGGCATACTACGGCTTGTTGTTCATCAAGCCGTGTGTCATCGAAACACGCTGCGGAAAACTGCGATTGTTCCATTTGAGGAATGCAGTCTTTCGCCTGCTATTCAAGCTACAGAGTTCAGCCGGAAGTAACCGCGCGAATGCTACAATCCTAAGGTTTGC
>DALZRX010000134.1:0-9297 GCA_032015805.1 Achromobacter sp. | reverse complement strand
GCCGTTGAAGCGTTGCAGCTTGGCCTCGGCCGGCAGGACGCGCGACCAGAGCCGCCACTGATTCTGCGACGCGGCCCGCACGAAGTCGGCGCGGTCTTCGGCCGGCACCTGCGAGACCGCGGCGCGCAGCGTCCGGATGGTGGTGACGATGTAGCCGATCGCCACGTCTTCCATGAACTTGTGCCGGAAGTACGACACCGTCACCAGCGTGGCGGCCTGCGTCAGCAGGACCGATCCCAGGATCAGCAGGATCAGCCGCGCCCGCAGCGAGCGGGGCACGAGTAAGCCAGGGGAAAGGCGCATCAGGGGGAGAACCGGTAACCGATGCCCCAGACGGTCTGGATCCAGCGCGGCTGCTTGGGATCGTCTTCGATCACCCGGCGCAGGCGCAGGATCGCGATATCGATCGCGCGGTCGTTGCGCTCGCCGGCGTCGTCGTCCCGGGCCAACGCCAGCAGGCGTTCGCGCGACAGCGGCTTGCCGGCGTTGCGCACCAGGGCTTCAAGCAGGTTGATCTCGCCGCCGGTCAGCTTGACGACGGTGCCTTCGCGCGAAAGCTGGCGCGTGGACGGATCGAACACGAAGGGGCCGAAGGAGACCGGCGCGTCCTTGGTGAGCGCGGAGGGGCCGCGCTTGCGCCGCAGCACGGCCTCGATGCGGGCCAGCAGTTCGCGCGGATCGAAGGGCTTGCCGACGTAGTCGTCGGCGCCGGCCTCCAGGCCGATGATGCGGTCCACGGCCTCGTCGCGCGCGGTCAGCAGGATGACGGGAATGTCTTCGCCCTGCTCGCGCAGGCGGCGACAGGCGTCCGCGCCATCGCCACCCGGCAGCATGCGGTCGAGCACCAGCAGATCGGGCGCGTAGCGCGTGATCCGCGACGAAAGATCGGTTGCGTCCGGCGCCAGCAGGGTGTCGTAGCCGTGCCGGTTCAGATAGTCGGCCAGCAACTGGCGCAGCGCCGGATCGTCGTCGACGACCAGCAGCTTGGTGTGGGAATTGTCCATGGGCGTCATAGTGCGGCGCGCCGCCTTTGCCTGCAAGAGGCAGGAAATCATCTGAAATATACCCGTTGCACGATGTTGAGCGGATGTTTCGGGCTTTTCGTGGAATCAGATGCCCACGTCAGCGGTCTGATCCTAAAATGGCGCTCCGCCTGCCGCCGCTCGTGGGTTTTCCTAAAGAACGTTTACAGTTGCGCGGCAGCGCGCTCTCTACACTGTCCCCATGGTCGCCACAGCTATCCCCTGGCGCAGAGGGCTGTTGCACGCGGCGTTGACGGTGGGCCTTGCCTGGCCGTTGGCGCCGGCGTTTGGTGACGAGCCCGACGTGTCCCCGTTTACATTGACGCCGCCCCCGGCGGGCGATGTCACGCGCGTGGCGTGGGGCATCGGCGTGCTGTCGCCGGTGCAGGCCATGCCGGTGCACCCCGCCGTGTCGCTGGACGACCGTGCCGTGCCGCTTGACCCTACCCCGTGCGACCTGCACGCGACGGAGCCGGGCATGGACACGACGGTCCGGGACGGCGGCCAGGAGCCGCAAGACGACTTCATCCCCGGTACGGGACTGGGCCTGACTGGCAGCGCCCCCGCCCCCCTGTCGTGCGATCCCTTGGCCACGCCGGCGACCGCAGCCGATATCTCGCCAGACTATTCCTTTACGCTGGAAGACGGCGATATTTCGCGCATACCGGTAGTGGTGATCTCGGGGGTATCCCGTCCCAGTCGCCCCTGGTTCGCGTCGGTGCGCGGACAGGACGGGCTGAGTTACGGCGGGAGCCGCAACTGGGTCTACCGCAACACGGCTGGCCCCTCACTCACGGTTGGCAACGTCAACCCCAACACCCCCGCGTGGGGCAGCGGCGCGCCGGTGGGCGGCCTGCAGATCGCCAACTGGGGCGGTAGCGGCGCCACCCTGCCCGAGGGCAGCTTCGGCTACTCGAGTTCGCTCGGCAAGCTCAACCTCATGGATCCGACCGCACAATCCGGCGCCGTGGACTACGGCGCGTCCGTCGGCAGCGGCAGTGTGCGCTACGGACTCACGCCGGTGGTGACGCTGGAGGGCCAGATGCAAAGCGCGCCCTCGCTGACCACCCGCGGCGTGGGCACCACGTACAACGCCGGCGAGTTCGGCACGTTCCGGGCCGGCGCCACGCAAAGCACGTTCGATGCGGCCAGCGGCTACCGCTACCGCTTCGGTTACAGCGTCGACGTGGCCGATACCGTGACGCTCGGCTACACCAACGAGCAGATCGGCGCAGGCTATGGCGACCTGTCCACCTATTCCGATGGGGTGGCGTCGACCGCCCAGACGCGCAACACTGTGTCGGCTGGCGTGCCGCTGTCGGGCTGGGGCACGCTGAGCGGCACGTATTCCGGCCTGCGCGAAGGCTCCGTAACGTCCGAGCAGCGCGTGGGACTGTCCCACAGCATGTTTGTCGCCCCGAAGGTCAAGCTGGCAGTGGGCGCGGATCGCGACATCGTGACCGGAGACTACGGCTGGCGGGCCAACTTGAGCATGCCGGTCGACACCTTCATGCGCGGCACCTGGCTCAGCTGGTAGGCGCCCGGGACGTGGACCAAAAAATCCCCCGGGATGGGACCCGCCGGAATTGGGGCTTAAAATCCCTGCCATGATGCTTCCGGCCTATCCCCATGTCTGACGCGCGCGCCCTCGGCGTGTTGCAGCGCGTTTTCGGTTACGAATCCTTCCGCGGTGACCAGCAAGCCATTGTCGACCAGGTGATCGGCGGCGGCGACGCGCTGGTCCTCATGCCCACCGGCGGCGGCAAGTCGCTCTGTTACCAGATTCCGTCGCTGGTGCGCGAAGGCACGGGCATCATCGTGTCGCCCCTGATCGCCTTGATGCAGGACCAGGTCGACGCGTTGACCGAACTCGGCGTGCGTGCGGCCTTCCTGAATTCCACCCAGGAATGGCGGGTGGCCCGCGAGGTGGAGCAGGCTTTCGTGGACGGCGAGCTCGACCTGCTTTACGTCGCGCCCGAACGCCTCCTGACCGACCGCTGCCTGCAATTGCTCGACCGCGGCCGCATCGCGCTTTTCGCCATCGATGAAGCCCACTGCGTGTCCCAATGGGGCCACGACTTCCGGCCCGAATATCTGGGCCTGTCCATGCTGCACGAGCGCTGGCCGAACGTGCCGCGCATCGCGCTCACGGCCACCGCCACCGCCGTCACCCGCACCGAGATCGCGCAGCGCCTGTCGCTGGACGAAGCGCGCCATTTCGTCTCGAGCTTCGACCGCCCCAACATCCGCTACCGCATCGTCGAAAAGAACGAGGTGCGCAAACAATTGCTGGAGATGATCCGCACCGAGCACGAAGGCGAATCCGGCGTGGTGTACGGCCTGTCGCGCGCCCGGGTGGAAGAGACGGCGGAATTCCTCTGCAACCAGGGCATCGACGCGATGCCCTACCACGCGGGTCTCAGCGCGCAGGTGCGGGCGGCCAACCAGTCCCGTTTCCTGCGCGAGGACGGCGTGGTGATGGTTGCCACCATTGCGTTCGGCATGGGCATCGACAAGCCCGACGTGCGCTTCGTGGCGCACATCGACCTGCCCAAGTCAGTCGAAGGCTACTACCAGGAAACCGGCCGCGCCGGCCGCGATGGCCTGCCCGCCACCGCATGGCTTGCGTATGGCCTGCAGGACGTGGTGCAACAGCGCCGCATGATCGACGAATCGCCCGGCGACGAATCCTACCGGCGGCGCCTGGGCCAGCAGCTCGACGCCATGCTGGGCCTGTGCGAAACGGTGGAATGCCGGCGCGTGCGGCTGCTGGCGTACTTCGGCCAGCAGATCACGGCTTGCGGCAACTGCGACGTCTGCCTCGACCCGCCGCAGGCCTGGGACGGCACCGTCGCGGCGCAGAAGGTGCTGTCGGCCGTGTATCGGCTCTGGAAGGAACGCGGCCAGCGCTATGGCGCCGGCCACATCATCGACATCCTGCGCGGCAAGGTCACTGAACGCACCCAGCAGCATGGCCACGAGACCCTCAGCGTGTTCGGCGTGGGCGCCGACCTGAGCGACACCGCATGGCGTGGTGTGCTGCGCCAGCTTTTGGCGCAGGGCCTCTTGACCGTGGACAACGAAGGCTTCGGCACGCTGGCCCTGACCGAAGGCAGCCGCGCCGTGCTCAAGGGCGAGCGGCAGCTCATGCTGCGGCGCGAATCTGAAAAGAAACCGCGGTCCGGCAAGACGGGCAGCGGGCGGCCCAAGGCCGCGGCGGTTGATCTGCCGCCCGAACTGCAACCCGTGTTCGAGGCATTGCGCGCGTGGCGCGGCGAAGTCGCCAAGAGCCACGGCGTGCCGGCCTATGTGATCTTCCACGACGCCACGTTGCGGGAAATTGCGCTGGCCCAGCCCGAGTCCATGGACGAGCTCAGCCACATCAACGGGGTAGGCGCGCGCAAGCTGGAAGCCTACGGCGAAGAAATCCTGCAGCGGGTGGCGCGGCCCGTGCTGTAGCGCCGGGCGCGGGCAGAACGCCTTTTCGGCATTCCGCCTTGCGCCAGCAACCTCAGTACGAAGGCGGCGGCAGCAGCGGCACCCGGCGCCGTTCCTTGCCGAACACCGACCGGTACGCCAGGATGTTGAACACCAGCACCACCGGAATCCCCACAACCGCGCCTGCCAACACAAGCCGCATGGAGCCCAGCGCGCCCGCGCCGTCCCACAGCGTCATGTCGTCCAGGATCAGGTACGGGAAGAGGCTGTAGGCCAGGCCGCTGAGCATCAGCAGGAACAGCGCGACCGTCAGCACGAAAGGCAGCCAGCTGAACCGGTCGGCGCGGCCGGGCAGCCGCGCGAGCAGCATCTCGGCCGCCACGAAGCCCGCCAGCATCAGCACCCACACCGAGGCCGCGAGGCTCAGGTGCGCGATGTTGCTCCATTTGTAGAAGATGCCGGCGTTGGCCAGACCCAGCGTGACCGCGATCGCGACCATGCCCACGGCGGTCCAGCGGATCGCGTGGCGCGCCCAGTTGGCCGCGCGGCGTTGCAGGTCGCCCTCCACGCGCATGACCAGCCACGAGGCGCCCAGCAGCACATATGCCGCCACCGCGCACAGGCCCACGAACATGGCGAACCAGCCATAGCCCGCGTCGGATTGATAGCCCGTGGCGATGCGCCCGAGCAGCGTGCCCTGGCCGAATGCGGTGATGATGGAGCCGGCCCAGAACGCGAAGATCCAGCGCGGCTTCATTTCATTGCGGGCGCGGATGCGGAACTCGAACGCGACGCTGCGCAGCACCACGCCCAGCACCATAAAGGTCAACGGACCGTATAGCTTGCCGAGCACGGCGCCCCACGCAAACGGAAAGGCCGCCGCGAAGAGCCCCATGCCCAGCAGCAACCAGAATTCATTGGCGTCGCGCCACGGGCTGAGCAGGCTCATCATGCGCCCACGCTCGTGTTCCGGCGCGATCTGCAGCAGGATGCCCACGCCGAGGTCGAAGCCGTCCAGGACCATGCCGGCGGCAATCACGACAAACAGCAGGGCCATGAAGGCGAGCGGCATCCAGAACGAGGGATCGTCGGGGCTCAGGCCCTGCGAGGCGGCCAGCATCGCGATCATGGCGCACCTCCGCTCAGCTTGCGAACGGGCACGACGCCGTAGCGCGCGGCGTGGAACAGCATGCCGGCGAACGCGGACAGCAGCAGCGCGTAAAGCACCCCGTATCCGGCCAGCCCATACAGCACCGTGCTGGAAGGCACGGAGCCCAGAACCTCGGATTGCGTGACCGTGCCGTTCACGACGAAGGGTTGCAGTCCGATGATGGACACCCACCAGCCGGCCACCACGGCAATGCCGCCGGAGAACATCATGCCGCACAGGACCCGCTGCCACCAGGGCGGCAACGTCGACGGGTCCATGCCGCGTCGGAATGTCCACAGGAAGGTCACGCACGCCACGGCCAGCATCAGCAGGCCCAGGCCAACGGCCACGCGTAGCGACCAGAATGTCACCGCCACCGGCGGCAGCATGCCCGAATACTTGTCCAGGCCCTGGTACGTGCCGTCCGCATTGCGGTGCAGCCACATGCCGCCGGCATTGTTGAGTGTGAGGTCGCCGACATTGACGTGCGCGCGCGCGTCGGGCCAGCCGAACAGCACCAGTTGCGGCACGGGGCCGCTTTGCCAGAAACCCGCGGCGGCGGCGGCCTTGGCGGGTTGCAGGTGGGCCATCATCTGGCCCGCGCCGGTGGCAACCGGCACTTGCAGGAAGGCAGCCACCACGGCCACCACCAGCGCCGTCTTGAACGCGCTGCGCTCGCCCTCGCCCAGCGGCCGCCGCAATGCCTGCAGCGCGGTCACGCCCATCATCAGGAACGAGGCGGCCAGCGCCGCGCCGACCATCACCACGGCCATGCGCCAGCCCACCGAGGGGTTGAGCACGACCTTGGTCCAGTCATAGACCTGGTAGCGGCCATCGACCAGCAGCGCGCCGTCCGGCGTCTGCATCCACGCCTGCAGGGCCAGGACCCAGAACACGGCGACGAGCTGCCCCACCGCCACCATCAGGACGGCCAGCGTGTGCGCGACGTCCGACACGCGGCGCTGGCCGAACAGCATGACGCCCAGGAAGCAGGATTTGAGAATGAAGACCGACAGGATGCCGTAGCCCAGCAGCGGACCCGCCACGTTGCCGATCTTGTCCATCAGGCCCGCCCACAGGCTGCCGAGCTGGATCAGGACGGGCACGCTGGCCGCCAGCGTCAGCACGAAGGACAGGGCGAAAATGCGGACCCAGAAACGGTAGGCCCCCGTCCAGCCGCCATGGCTGGACCATCGGGCCCGGATCTTGAAGAACAGCAGCACCCAGGCCAACGCCAGGGAAACGGCGAGAAAAAGCGCCAGGAAGCTAAGGCTGGCCACAAACTGCGCCCGGGCCAGGGATAGGGTCGAGATATCCATAATGGCCCGTAGTGTAGAGCCAGTTACACGACTATGGGGGCGGATTGAAACCGGCTGCAGCCGTGGCGAAACAGGGCACGCGGCGGAACGTGGCAAAATTGACGCTTTGTCGCTGCTTTTTCCTATTCTTTCAAGAATGACCTCCGCCACGACGCCGACCCCCGCCGCATCAAATTTCCTGCTCAACATCGTCCAAGACGACCTGGAGGCCAACCGCTTCCAGGGCAAGCGCTGGGCGGGCAAGCCTGGCCCGGCGGCCTTGCAGCAGGAGGGAGAAGCGGACCCGGCCCGCATCCGCACGCGCTTTCCGCCGGAGCCCAACGGCTACCTGCACATCGGCCACGCCAAGAGCATCTGCGTGAACTTCGGCCTGGCGCGCGACTTCGGCGGCGTCTGCCATCTGCGCTTTGACGACACCAACCCCGAGAAAGAAGACCAGGAATACGTCGACGCCATCATCGAAGCCGTGCATTGGCTGGGCTTTGACTGGAAGGCCGACGGCCGCGAGAACCTGTACTTCGCCAGCGACTACTTCGGCTATATGTATGAGTTCGCCGAAGCCCTGGTCGAAGCGGGCCACGCCTATGTCGACGAGCAGAGCGCGGACGAGATCCGCGCCAATCGCGGCACGCTGACCGAACCCGGCACGGATTCGCCCTGGCGCAACCGCCCCGCGGCCGAGTCCATCGCGCTGCTGCGCGAAATGCGCGACGGCAAGCATCCCGACGGCAGCCTGGTGCTGCGCGCGAAGATCAACATGGCTTCGCCCAACATCAACCTGCGCGACCCGGTCATGTACCGCGTGCGCCACGCTACCCACCATCGCACCGGCGACCAGTGGTGCATCTACCCGATGTATAGCTGGGCGCACCCGGTGGAAGACGCGCTGGAAGGCATCACGCACAGCGTCTGCACCCTGGAATTCGAAGACCAGCGCCCCTTCTACGACTGGATCCTGACGCGCCTGGCCGAACTCGGCAAGCTGGCCCAGCCGCTTCCGCACCAGTACGAATTCGCCCGCCTGAACCTGAGCTACGTCGTCACCAGCAAGCGCAAGCTGCTGCAACTGGTGAAGGAAGGCCATGTGGACGGCTGGGACGATCCGCGCATGCCCACCATCTTCGGCCTGCGCCGCCGCGGCTACACGCCGGCATCGATCCGCCTCTTCTGCGATCGCACCGCCGTGTCCAAGTCCGACTCGCGCATCGACTACAGCCTGCTGGAGCAGGCCGTGCGCGACGACCTGGACCCCATCGCCCCGCGCTCGGTTGCCGTGCTGGATCCGATCAAGCTGGTCATCACCAACTACCCCGAAGGCCAGACCGAGCCCTGCACCGCGCCGCGCAATCCGCATGACCCGGAAGCCGGCGTTCGCGAATTCCCGCTGACGCGCGAGCTGTGGATCGAGCGCGACGACTTCCGCGAGGAAGCGCCCAAGAAGTATTTCCGCCTCTTCCCCGGCAACACGGTGCGCCTGAAGTACGGCTATGTCGTGCGCTGCACCGGCTTCACCAAGAACGAAGCCGGCGAAGTCGTCGAGGTCCAGGCCGAATACCTGCCTGACACCAAGAGCGGCACGCCGGGCTCGGACAGCGTCAAGGTCAAGGGCAACATCACCTGGGTCAGCGCGGCGCACGCGGTGCCCGCCCAGATCCACCTGTACGACCGCCTGTTTGCCGATCCGCGTCCGGACGGCGGCGACAAGGACTTCCTGGCCTGCCTGAACCCGAACTCCAAGCAGACCGTCACGGCCTGGCTGGAGCCGGGCACCGTGGCGACGCCAGGCGCCACCTGGCAATTCGAGCGCCTGGGCTATTTCACGGCCGACCTTAAGGACTCCACGCCAGAGGCGCCGGTGCTGAACCGCATCGTGACGCTGCGTGATTCCTGGACCCAGGGCTGACGCGCCCGCGTGCGCAATACCGGGAAAAGGCGCCTTGCGGCGCCTTTTTCTTTCGGGGTGCGTCCGGCTCAGGCCGCCCCGGGCGGGTTATCATCCCCGACATCCCGCAGCCGGTTGAGGGCGCCGTTTTCTGGCGCCCCGACCGCCAGCCACAACCAAGATGAACACTGAATCCCTAGCCCTGGACTTCAAGAGCGCCACCCTGTATGCCATCCGGGTGGTTTTGCATAGCGCCGATCCCGAACGCCTGAACGCAGCGCTCACCAAGCGCATGGCGGATGCCGGCAGCTTCTTTGAAAACGAGCCCGTCGTCATCGACGCCAGCCGGGTCGAGGAAAAGATCGATTGGACGGCATTGGTGGCGGCGCTGCGCGGCCACAACCTGCCCCCGATCGGCGTGGTGGCCGAAGGCGCCAACCTGCAAGCCGCGCGCGATGCCGGCCTGACGCCGGTCGAGCTGTCCAC
>DALZRX010000133.1:6018-9358 GCA_032015805.1 Achromobacter sp. | reverse complement strand
CCGGCGCGGCCCTGGGCCAGACCATGGCGCAGGGATTGGGCGCGGCGCAGGGCCAGCCCCAGCAACCGCAGCAACCGCAGCAACCGCAGCAGGATCCGCAGCCGCAGCAGCCGGCCCAGCCCGATCCGGTCCAGCGCCTGCAGCAGTTGAAAGACCTGCTGGACAAGGGCCTCATCACCGCGGCGGACTACGATTCGGCCAAGGCCGAAGTGCTGAAGAAACTCACCAGCTAAGGCGCCATGCAGCAGGTTCTGTGTCCGCAGTGCGGCGCCCCAGTCAAGTTCACGTCCGCGGCTTCGGTCATGGCGGTCTGCGGCGCCTGCCGCAGCACGTTGCTCAAGGACGCGGAATCCGTCAAGCGCATCGGCGAGGCAGCCGACGTCCTGGAGGACTACTCGCCGCTGTGCCTGGGCGCGACAGGCAATCACGACGGCAAGCGTTTCGACGTCATCGGCCGCATCCAATTGCGCTTTGACGAGGGCTTCTGGAACGAGTGGTATCTGTGGTTCGAGGACGGCACCGACGGCTGGCTGTCCGACGCCTCGGGCCAGTACGCCGTCACGCGCCGGCGCAAGGCCAAGACCTCGCAGGAGATGCCGGCGTTCGACGGCATTTCGCCGGGCGACGAGTTCAAGCTTGACGGGCAGCGCTTTGTGGCGGCGGACGTGCGGACCAGCCAGGCCGGGGGCGCGCAGGGCGAGTTGCCCTTCGTGCCGGGAGACGGCTGGCAGGCCAAGGTGGCTGATTATCGAAGCCTGGACGCGTTTCTCACGCTGGACTACTCCGACGGTCCGCAGCCCGAGATCTACATGGGCAAGGCGTTCGACCTGTCCGCCATGCAGGCGGGGTCGCTGCGCACCAAAGAGCAGGTCGAAGAGACGGCGGGCCGTTTCCGCGGCCAGATCAAAGCCTTGGACTGCCCCAATTGCGGCGCGCCGATCTCGTTCGTGGCCGCGATGGCCACGAATGTGGTCTGCCCGTCATGCGCAGCCGCCGTCGACTGCTCCGGTCCCACGGCCGAGGTCATTGAAAAGGCGCGGCGGGTGCAGAAGATTCGCGCCACGCTCCCGCTGGGGTCGGTCGCCAAGATGGAAGGCGTGGACTACACGCTGATCGGCCTCATGAAATGCGCCGATCCCGACCCCGAAGAACCTTCCAGTTGGATCGAGTACCTGTTGTTCAATCCGGCCAAGGGATTCACGTGGCTGGTGGAGACCGATGAAGGCTGGGAGCGCGTGCAGGTCTGCGACACCTGGCCCAGCCACAACGCTGCGACCAGCGTGCGCTGGCGCAACCGCGTGTACCAGAAGCTCTACGACTACACCTCGCGCGTGGAAATGGCGCTGGGCGCTTTCAACTGGCGGGTCAAGGTCGGCGACACCACCCAGATCACCGATTATCAGGTCGGCACATTGAAGCTGACCCGTGAACTGGCCGACAAGGAACTGGGCTGGTCGGCGTCCGCGCCCGTATCGCCGGCCCAGCTTGCCCAATGGTTCAGCCGGCCGGAGCTCAACCGCCAGAAGGCCATGCGCGTGTCGGCCGCCAAGGCCGGTGGCGGCTACCGCAAATGGGCCAAGGCTGCGCTGATCGGGATGGTGTTCCTGAACTTCAACAACATTTTCGACGGCCGCTTCATTCCGGTCCTGATCGGGATGGCATTTCTCTGGCTGCCGGCCATGCTGGCCGACAAGTTGTCGGGCGAGGACGAATAGATGAAGGGCAAGTTCTTGTATGCGATTTACGCGGTAGTGGTCGTGCTGGCCACCACCAGCGCCAGCGCCCCCGGCGCGCGCCTGTCCGGCGGCAGCAGTAGCAGCAGTTGGGGCAGCAGCTATTCCGGCGGCTCGGGCTGGTCTTCGGGCGGGTCCCACAAGTGACCGTGCACGCGACACCCGGCCGCCATGTGTTGGCTGACTTTCGCGGCGTGGCGCCCGGCCTGCTGACCGATGCGCAGGCGCTGGAGCAGCAAATGACCGCGGCGGCGTGCGCCGCCGGGGCGCAGGTGCTTGGCGCGCACTTCCATCATTTTGGAGAAGGGGCAGGGGTGACGGGCGTTGTCCTGCTCAGCGAATCGCACATCAGCATCCATTCCTGGCCGGAGCACCGGTTCGCCGCGCTGGACATCTTCATGTGCGGGTCGGCCCGGCCCGAGGAAGCGCTGGATTTCCTGCGGACCGCGCTGGCGCCCGAATCGGTGCACGTCACCACCGTGGCGCGCGGCTGAGCCCGGCGCACGCGTCTTCCTTGATATTTCGTAAATGCCGTCCGGGGCGAAATTGACGAGCGTTATATACCTAGATATATTTCGATACCGAATCGCTGGTATCGACAGGAGAATTTCATGGTTCACAAACGTCCCCTCATCGCGCTGACCGTGGCGCTTGCCGCCGCCTGGGGCGGCAGTGCCAGCGCCGGGGAGCTGGTGGTGTCGGCCGCCGCCAGCCTGACCAACGCATTCAAGGAAGTGGCGCAAGGCTTTGAAAAGGAACATGCCGGCACCAAGGTGATCCTGAACTTCGGCGCCTCCGATGTACTGCTGCAGCAGATCGTGAAGGGCGCGCCGGCCGACGTGTTTGCCTCCGCGGACCAGAAGGCGATGGACAAGGCGGTCGAGGAAAAAGCCGTCAAGGCCGACTCCCGCGTGGACTTCGCGGCCAACGAGATCGTGCTGATTGTCCCGATCGACAGCAAGGCCGGCATCAAGTCGCTCAAGGACCTGGAGCGCGACGAGGTCAAGCGCATCGCCTACGGCAACCCGGCTTCGGTGCCGGTGGGCCGCTACACCCAGGCCGCCCTGCAGGCCCAGGGGTTGTGGGACGCCGTGCAGGCCAAGAGCGTGCTGGCGCAGAACGTGCGCCAGAGCCTGGACTACGTGGCGCGCGGCGAGGTCGACGCCGGCTTCGTGTTCGCCACCGACGCGGCCGTCATGCCGGGCAAGGTCAATGTGGCCGTGCGCGTGCCCTCGCAGACACCGGTGACCTATCCCATCGCGCGGACCACGCGCGAGGCGGCCTCCAAGGAAGCCGAAAGTTTCGTCGCCTACGTGCTGTCGCCTGCCGGTCAGGCGATACTGTCGCGCTACGGCTTCCAAAAGCCCTGAGTTCCTGTTGAATCGTAGGTATTGATGATTGATCCGGTCTGGGTCCCGCTGCTGCTTTCCCTGAAAGTGGCGGGTTGGGCCACGCTATTGGCGACCGTGGCCGGCACGGCCGCGGCTTACGGCTTGTCCCGCTGGCGCTGGCCTGGGCGCGACCTGCTCGACGCCATCCTGACGCTGCCGCTGGTGCTGCCGCCGACGGTGCTGGGCTATTACCTGCTGGTGCTGTTGGGCCGCCGC
>DALZRX010000133.1:0-6008 GCA_032015805.1 Achromobacter sp. | reverse complement strand
TCACGTGGCAGGGCGCGGTGATCGCGGCGTCGGTGGTGGCCTTTCCGCTGGTGTTCAAGTCGGCCCGCGCCGCGTTTGAAAACGTGGACGGGCAGCTCGAGAACGCGGCGCGCGTCCTGGGCGTGGGCGAGGCAGCGGTGTTCTTTCGCGTCACGTTGCCGTTGGCCGCCCGTGGCATCGCCGCCGGCGTGCTGCTGGCCTTTGCGCGGGCGCTGGGCGAATTCGGCGCCACGCTGATGATCGCCGGCAACCTGCCGGGCCGCACGCAGACCTTGTCGGTCGCCATCTACGAAGCGGTGCAAGCCGGCGATGACGCCACCGCCAACATGCTGGTGCTGGTCACGTCGGTGACCTGCATAGTCGTGCTGCTGGCCGCGGGCAAGCTGGTGCCGATCGGCGCGGGCCAGCGCAACGGAGGCGGGCGATGAGCATCGACCTTCTCGTTCGCAAGCACATGGTGTCGGGTGACCGGAAATTCGAACTCGACGTGCAGTTCAAGTCGTCGGCCAAGCGCATCGCGTTGTTCGGACCCTCGGGCGCGGGCAAGAGCCTGACGCTGCGCGCGGTGGCCGGGTTGCTCCGTCCGGACGCGGGGCGCATCGAGGTCAACGGCCGGGTGCTGTTCGATAGTCAGGCCAACCTCAGCCTGCCCGCGCGGTCGCGCCGCGTGGCATATCTGTTCCAGGATTACGCGCTGTTTCCCCACCTGACCGTGGCGCAGAATATTGCGTTCGGCCTGCGCGGCGGCTGGCTCAATCCGCCCCGGCGCGAGGTGACGCGCGAAGCCCAGCGCTGGGTGGATGCGTTTGAGCTCAACGCCATCGTGGGCAGTTATCCCAATGAAATCTCGGGCGGGCAGAAACAGCGCGTGGCGCTTGCGCGGGCCCTGATGCTGCAGCCCGACATCCTGCTGCTGGACGAACCCTTCTCCGCGTTGGACTCGCAGTTGCGCGGCAAGATGCGCCAGGAACTCGATGCGCTGCAACGCCAACTGGATGTGCCGATGCTGCTGATCACGCACGATCCCGCCGACGTGGAGGCGCTGTCCGACGAGGTGTTCGAAGTCCGCGAGGGCAGGGTGGGGCGCCGCGACGAGAACGTGGGACTGTGAACGGCGCGGCGTGATGCCGCCGGCAGTCACGCGTCAGTCGAGCACGCCCAGAATCACGCTGGAAGCCTTGAATATCGCCACCGCCTCGGCGCCGACGTCCAGCTTCAGGTCCGCCGCACTTTCGTTGGTAACGATGGCCGCCAGCGTGGCGCCGCCGTCCATTTCGATCAGGATTTCGCTGTTGACCGCGCCCGGGCGCAGGTCCGAGATGCGCCCGTGCAGTTGGTTGCGGGCCGACAGGCGCAGGCCCGGTCCCGGCGCTCCGACGATGACCGAGGACGCCTTGACCAGCGCGATGGCTTCCTTGCCCGGCGCAAGCTCCAGCTCTTTCGTGCTTTCACGGGTGATGGTGGCCGTGACGGTATGGCCGCCGGCAATGCGCAGCAGCACCTCGTCGTTGACGGCGCCCGTGCGGATTTCGATGACGGTGCCGAGAAACTTGTTTCGCGCGCTGGTCTTGAGCATGAAGCGCCTCATCAGGTCGATGTCGCCGCTGGCATTCAGGCCCGCGCGCGTCAGGTTGTCCATGAACTTCCGGTGTTCGGCCTCGAGCGCCCGAAAGGTTGCGATCAGGCCGCGAGCCCGGTCGGTAAGCTGGGTGCCGCCGCCGCCCTTGCCGCCAGCCGCACGCAGCACCAGCGGCTCGCCGGCCAGGTTGTTCATGGCGTCGATGGCATCCCACGCACCCTTGTAGCTCATGCCCACCGCGCGCGCCGCTGCCGTAATGGATCCGGTCGCGTCGATCTGCGCGAGCAGGTCGATGCGGTTCTTGCCGCCCCAGGTCTGGGCGCCGGAGCGAAACCAAATGGAGCCGTCGAGTTCAAGCATGGGCGTGTCTGATGTTATGGCCAGGGCGACGGGAAGTGTAATGGACGGGCGCCCGGCGCGGTAGGCAGGCGCGACGGCGGCGAGGCCGGGCGGTTCGGGCGCGCCGGTGTGCAAACACCCCTGGGCGCCCGATGTTCACGCCGCCGCCGCGCCCGCGTATTCCACCGGCTCGCCATTTCCGTGGTTGCGAATGAGATTCTGTTGAAACTTTATGCGCTTCGCGGCACTATGTTGACGCCTTGAACTCACGGAGAGATCGACATGAAAGCGTTGAAATTGATGACGGCGGGTTCCATGACGGCGTTGCTGGCGGCCTGCGCTTCAGGTCCAACGGTCAAGAGCGATTACGACCACCAAGCCAACTTTGCGCAATATCAGACCTTCGGCTACATGTCTCCGCTGGGTACGGACAAGGCCGGCTACAACACGCTTCTGACCGAACGGCTCAAGAGCGCGGCCCGTGGCCAGATGGAAATGCGCGGCTACACCTACAGCGCCACCAATCCCGACCTGCTTCTCAATTTCGGCGCCAAGCTCCAGCAGCAGACCGAAGTCACGCCCGGGTTCGCGCCCATGGGGCCGTACTACGGTTATCGCGCGGGGTTCTATGGCGGCTGGCCCGGCTACGGCTGGGGCGATGACGTCTATCAGTACACCGAGGGCACGCTGAGCGTCGATCTGGTGGATGCGCGGCGGCGCCAACTGGTTTGGGAAGGCATCGCCGTGGGCGAAGTCCAGAATCCCGAGAGCGCCGGTTCGTCGCAGAACGTGGACAACGTGGTGGCGGAGATCTTCGCCAAGTATCCGTTCCGGGCGGGCGTCGGCACGCCGCAGGTGCCGGACAAGACCAAGCGCTAGAGGATCCCGCATGACCGCTCGCCGCAAGGCCCTGGCCGAAGACACCGGCGATACGCCGCCCTACGATACCGTCGCGCTCGTGCTGCAAGGAGGCGGCGCGCTCGGTTCCTATCAGGCGGGGGTGTACCAGGGCCTGCACGAAGCCGGGATCCGGCCCAACTGGATATCCGGCATTTCCATCGGATCGATCAACGCGGCCATCATCGCCGGCTCCCCGGAAGATGAGCGCGTCGAGCGGTTGCGCGGCTTCTGGGAAAGCATCTGCCGCCCGGCCGGCTTTGTCCCGTTACCTTGGGGCGATGCCATGAACCGCATGTTCGAGGGCGTGCCGTTCGGGTTTGGCTCGCCCGCCATGAACGGACAGGTCTCGGCGCTGCAGGCCTTGTTCAACGGGCAGCCGGGCTTTTTCAAGCCGCGCTTTCCGCCGCCCTACCTGGTGCGGGGCGGCGGCGCTGCTTCCACCAGCTTCTACGACACCTCGCCGCTGGCCGATACCCTGCGCCAGTTCGTGGATTTCGACCTGCTCAACAGCGGCGCGGTGCGAGCCAGTTTCGGGGCCGTCAATGTGCGCTCGGGCAACTTCGCCTACTTCGACAGCCTGCATGACACGCTGCGGCCCGAGCACATCATGGCCTCGGGCGCCTTGCCGCCGGGTTTCCCTTCGGTCGAGATCGACGGCGAGCACTATTGGGACGGCGGCGTCGTATCCAACACGCCGCTTGCCCAGGTGCTGACCACCGATAACATGCGTGACACCCTGGCATTCCAGGTCGATCTCTGGCCCGCGCGCGGCGGCCTGCCCACGTCGCTCGAAGAGGTGGCGGAACGGCAAAAGGATATCCAGTATTCCAGCCGTACCCGGCTCGTTACCGATCAGCTCCGGCGCGTGCTGAAACTGCGCCATGGACTGCAACGGCTGCTTGAGCGCCTGCCGGAAAGCGAACGCGGCGCGCCGGACCTTGCCGACATCCGAAAGCTGTCGCACACGCCGGCCACCAACATCATCAATCTCATCTACGAGTCCAAGCACCGGGAGCGGTACTCCAAGGACTACGAGTTCGGCACTGATGCCATGCGCGAGCACTGGGAGTCGGGGCTGACGGACATCCGGCGCACGCTCGAAAAGCCCGGCATCCTGAACCGGCCCACGCAGGACAGCTGTTTCGTCACGCACGATATCCATCGCAATGGACACAAACATTCCTGACGGGAAGGCGGATTAAGGCCGTTTTCCGTGGCGGCATGTCGGATTGGTCTGAAAGGTGCGACGCAGCGGGCTCGGAACCGCGGCGCGGCGGTAGTCTTCCCGGACAGAACCGCCACCTTGTTGCGGGACGTGCCGCTCGCGCATGCCACCGGCCGTCCCGCTGGAGATCCGCCTTGAATGCTCCCGTTCTCGCTTCTTCTCACGCTCAGCTTCACCCGCACGCGACTGTGCGCCAGCCCAACGCGCCGGTGCGCCAGCCCTTGACGCAAGCGTCGGCCCGCCGGGCGCCAGGTCCGGCTCAAGACCCCGCCGACGGCTGGTGGACGCTGCTTTACTGGGGCTGGACCTTGCAGATGCCCAGCGGCGCCCGCCTTGACCTCACCGAAGTCGAACGCGCCTGCTTCGCCTGCCTGGTCAGAAACCCGCGCCGCGAACTGGCCCGCGATGAAGTCAAAGCCCTGCGCGGCGGCATGAACATGCGGTCGCTCAACGTCGCGATCTGCCGGCTGCGCAACAAGGTCCGCCTGGCAGGCGCTCAACTGCCGCTGCATACGGTGCATGGCGTCGGCTATGCGTTCCTCGGCAATCTGCGCGAGCTCCCCAACCAATAAAAATTGTTGCGGAATTGCTCCCGAAAGTTCCCCCGAAACGCCCCAAAGTACGTGATTTCCCCAATATCTGAGTTACATTACTGGGCTATTCACGTGTCGTTGGTGACGCTTGGTCATAAATTTGATCGCTGCTTTCCGGCACGATCGAATTGCTGCGGTATCTGACGCGATTTCACGACGCGGTTCATTACGCTACGCGGGGGTTTCAATGCGGTTTTCGCCTAAACGATTTTCGGGTCTGGCTGTTTCCGGTGGCGTCCTCGCGCTGATCTTGTCGGGTTGTGGTGAACGCCCTGAGATGAACCCTGGCATGCCACAGGTCAGCGTCATTACCGTTCAGCCTCAGCGCGCACCCATCGTTTCTGAATTGCCTGGCCGCGTGGACGCCGTGCGCGACGCGCAGATCCGCGCCCGCGTCACGGGCATCGTGCAGCGCATCACGTTCGAACAGGGCGGCGACGTCAAGGAAAACCAGTTGCTGTTCAAGATCGATCCGGCGCCTTACAAGGCTGCCTTCGATCAGGCGACGGCGCAGTTGAAGCAGGCGCAGGCCAATCTGTTCAGCGCCAAGCTGTTGGCCGATCGCTACGCGCCGCTGGTCAAGGCCAACGCCGTCAGCAAGCAGGAATATGACAACGCCGTGGCGTCCTTTCGCCAGGCCGATGCCACCGTCGCCGCCGCGAAGGCCGCGCAGGACAACGCCGCCATCAACCTGAGCTATACGGACGTCACCTCGCCCATCACCGGCCGCATCGGCAAACCGCTGGTCACCGAAGGCGCGCTGGTCGAGTCCACCTCCGCCACGCAAATGGCCACGGTGCAGCAACTGGATCCCATCTACGTCGACTTCACGCAGTCCACCGCCGACCTGGCCGCGCTGCGCCGCGCCTTTGCCAGCGGCCGCTTGCAGCAGGTGGGCAAGGACGCGGCCCGTGCCACCGTCGTGCTCGAAGACGGCTCGGAATACGATCACCCCGGCAAGCTGCTGTTCACCGGCATCACGGTGGACCCAAGCACCGGCCAGGTGAACCTGCGCGCCGAGGTCCCCAACCCCGACGGCATCCTGCTGCCCGGCATGTACGTGCGGGTCCGGCTGGAACAGGGCTTCGATGACGTTGCCCTGATGGTTCCCCAGCAGGCGCTGCAACGCACGGCGGACGGTAAGCAGAGCCTGATGCTCGTGCGCGACAACAAGATCGCGCAGTCGCCGGTCACCACCGGCGGCGCCCACCAGAACAACTGGCTGATCACCAGCGGCCTGAAGGCCGGCGACGTGGTCGTGGTCGAAGGCTTCCAGAAGATCCGCCCCGGCGCGCCGGTGCAGGTCAGCCAATGGAACCGTGGCGGGACACCCGCGCAGGGCGGCGCGCCCGCCGCGCAGCCGGGCGCCAAG